>JAAYID010000065.1 GCA_012744285.1 Alcaligenaceae bacterium | reverse complement strand
GGCAATATTGCTTTTCGTCAGCAAGGCATCGGAAAAATCCAGGCAGTAGCGCAGCGCTTTGACGTCTTTGCGTAAATCGTGCTGGGCTTCAATGGGCAATTCGCTGAATTTGCTGCCTTTTTTGCTGACTTTTTTTAACCAGTCGGCCAGGCGCCTGACCAGTACCGCTTTGGCGGGCTCGGGTTGCGTTTGGGTGTTGTCGGCCAGGCTTTGTTGCAATTGGTCTCCCAGCTGGACCAGATAGGCCATCAGGTTGACCAGTACCGCCTGCAGCTCGGGGTTGGCAGCCACGACGCCGGCTTTGGGGCCTTTGGCTGTATGACGAGGCATGCGTATGTCGGGCAGCCCGGCAAGCTTTAGCTGCGGGTGGACAACCAGTGCCACTACATCGCCGTCACGTGCCATGCCCAGCAAATTGAAGGCGTTGCGCAAGACGGCCATGTCGTTGGCAGGGATGGCAGGCACATTGCCGGCAAATAATTTCAGGCAGGAACGCAGACGGCGTATGCCAACCCGCAGCTGGTGCGTGTACTCAATGTGCAGGCTGCTGTTGGCGTTATGGGTGTCGACGCCTGCCGCGTAGGCGGTGTTGTGGATGATCTGGGTAAGGCATTCGTTCAGGCAAGCCAGGTAAGCTTCGGTAACCGAGGCGCGGGGCTTCAGGGCGACAGGCTTGGCCCGGCGGGCCCGGAACAATGAGGCCAGACTGGGGTTGGCCACCGTGGTGACAACGGTCAGGCCGTTGGCGTCGGTGCTGGTACTTAACGCCAGACTGGCCAGGGCATCGCCACGCTCTGACTTCGAGCGCAAATCAAGAACAAGGCTGAATTTTTCGACCCATTCGCGGGCCAGTGAAAACATGCGGGCTGGATCGCCGGCCACATATTCGAATTCGACCTCACTGATGGGAAGTTCGAGCTCGCCGGCAAACAAGGCCCCCTGGTCGTAAGCAATTTCAATGGCATTGCCATCGGCTTCGTAGGGCAGCACCTGGCGCGTTACTTTCGTTTCGTAACGCAGGCACAATGGCCCCTTGAGCGCTGCAAACAAGGGTTCAAGCGCGGTGCCGGTATAAAGTGCCAGGTCAAGTTCGGGGGCGCTGCGCAAGTGGTTGAGCTCGAGGCGCGACAGCGCGTCAGTGCCCGGTGCCTTGACGGTTTGTACCCATCGGCGCCCTTCTTTGCGAATACGCAAGGCAATGCCGGCGTTGGCCAGTTCGCGTTCAGGCGTGTCGAAATATTTGGCCTGAAGGGTGATGCGCCGTGCTTTGGCAACGCGCAGGTGTCGGGCGATTTCAGCTTTGGCTGAGTCAGGGACGTGCAGCTTGATTTCACGTTCGGTCATGGCAGTGCGTAGGCCCGGCAATTTAATACAACAATGATCATAACGGTTTTGAGTTGTTGTTTGTATGACAACCGTCAACAAACATTTCGGATAACCGGCCGAAGGCCTCGAATCAGACCCCGGTACGCGCTAAAATGGCGCCACTTATAACTGAGCCTCATGCCATGACCGAACCGATTCTTACTGGCGGCGCCATCGAACCCGCCGGAATTTCTCCTGTCTCTGAAATCATCGCCGAATTGCGTGAAGGGCGCATGGTCATTCTGGTCGACGAAGAAGACCGCGAAAACGAGGGTGACCTTGTTCTTGCCGCCGACTATGTCACACCCGAAGCAATCAACTTCATGGTCACGCATGCGCGGGGCCTGGTGTGCCTTACCCTTACCGAAGAGCGCTGCCGGCAACTTGATTTGCCCCTTATGGCCAGTCGCAATGGTGCGCGCTTTGGCACCAATTTCACCATGTCCATCGAAGCCGCGGAAGGGGTTGAAACCGGTATTTCAGCCGCAGACCGTGCCCGCACCATTCAGGTCGCTGTCGCTCGTGATGCCAAACCCACCGATGTCGTCCAGCCCGGGCACATCTTCCCGGTGCAGGCGGTTCGTGGCGGCGTGCTGGTACGTGCCGGGCATACCGAAGCCGGGTGCGACCTGACGGCATTGGCGGGTCTTACTCCGGCCGCAGTCATCTGTGAAATTCTTAAACCCGACGGCACGATGGCCCGGTTGCCCGACCTGCAAATTTTTGCGGCTCAGCACAACCTTAAAATCGGTACCATCGAAGACCTTATCCAGTACCGCAGCGAGCATGAGTCCATGATCGAACGCGTCGGGCGCCGTAATATGTCTACCCCCTGGGGCGAATTCGACGCTGTGGTCTATCGCGACAAGGCCTCGGGCGCTGCGCATCTGGCGCTGGTTCATGGCACTATTTCGCACGACACTGAAACCCTGGTGCGCGTCCACGAGCCCACCACCTTGCTCGACGTCTTGTCAGAAGACGCTTCGGCGCACAGCTGGACGGTGGCCAAGGCATTGCGCACCATCAAGGCATCGCCCAGTGGTGTCATGGTCTTCCTTAATTGCGATGCCTCCGTCAATCATTTGTTCGAGCAGGCCGGTGCCTGGGGTCAACCCCCCGTGCCGCGCAAGTCCAACGGGGGCAATCGCTTCGATTTGCTCACATATGGTATTGGCGCGCAGATCCTGCGTGATCTCGACGTCGGGCAAGCCAGGTTGCTGGCACGCCCCCGAAAAATGCCCAGTATGGCCGGCTTTTCGCTGACCATTACCGGTTACCATACCGAACCCGATTCCAACGCCTGAAAGGACCTATCCAATGACTCCATACACTTTGTTTCCCGACTTGAACGGGGAAGGCCTGCACATCGGCGTGGTACGTGCTCGTTTTAATGAAAACATCGGCATGGCCGAGCTTGAGGCCTGTCTTGCCGAGCTGGCCGAGATGGGCGTCGATGAACGCGATGTCATGGTAGTTACGGTGCCGGGTGCCCTTGAGCTGGGCCTTACCCTGGCCAAGATGGCTGAAACCTACGAGTTCGACGCCCTTATTGCCTTGGGCGCAGTCATTCGCGGTGAAACCTATCACTTCGAGCTCGTCAGTAACGAAAGTGGTGCTGCAATCACCCGTGTTGCCCTTGAAACCGGCATTCCGGTCATTAACGGCGTCCTGACCACTGAAACTGACGAACAGGCTGAAGTTCGCGCCGCCGACAAGGGTCGCGATTGTGCCCGTGCGGCCGTCGAAATGGCTAATCTGGTTGCGGCACTCGAGCCTGAAGCCGATGACGAGGATGACGACATTGACGAAGAGTAAAGAGTCCGCCGCCGGTCGCGTCAATGCACGCAGCGCCCGGCGTCGTGCACGTGAATTTGCACTCCAGGGTGTTTATGCCTGGTTGTTGCGCGGTGATGTCAGCGTGCAAGACGCCGGCGACATCGACGCGCACATTCGTGACAACGATGAATTTCCTGAAGCCGACGCCGCCTGGTTCAAAACCTTGCTGCATGGGGTGTTGCGTGAGGCACCGTCGCTGCGTGAAGGTTTTTTGCCGTTCATTGATCGTCCGCTCGAGGAATTGTCTCCTATCGAGCACGGCATTTTGCTGATCGGCAGTTTCGAGCTGGTGCATCACGTCGAGGTCCCCTATAAAGTGGCCATCAACGAAGCCGTCGAGCTGGCCAAATCGTTTGGCGGTACTGACGGCTTCAAGTTCGTCAACGGTGTGCTCGACAAACTGGCTGCCCAGGTCAGGGCGGCCGAAGTTCAGGCCGCTGCCCGTCGTTAAGTACGGTTTGGCCTGATCAGGCCTGTGCGTTATGGGCCGCGAATTCGACCTTATCAACCGCTATTTTTCCCGACCCGTTCCTCCAGGTTACCTGGGGGGCGGGGATGACTGCGCGTTGCTGCCTGTCAGGCCAGGCAAAAAACTGGCCGTCAGCACCGACCTGCTGGTTGAGGGTCGACATTTTTTTTCGGATGTCTCTGCCTCATCTTTGGGCCACAAAGCGCTTGCAGTCAATCTTTCCGATCTTGCCGCAATGGGCGCAACCCCTTTGGGGTGTGTGCTTGGGCTTGCCATCCCGGCCATTGATGACGCGTGGCTTTCCGGGTTTTCAGACGGCTTTTATGCGCTCGCTGAACAAGCCGGCTGTCCGCTGGTGGGGGGCGATACCACCTGGGCCAAAAAAATCACCCTGAGCATTACGGTATTCGGAGAGGTGGACGCGGCATGTGCTTTGCGTCGTGATGCTGCCCGGGTTGACGATGACATTTGGGTTACCGGCATGTTGGGTGCTCCGCATATGGCTTTGCTGTTGTTGCAAGACGCCTTGCCGGCCGATGTTCGTGGCCAGATGCTGTTGCATGAGTCGGCATTGCGTCAGGCACTTGAGCTACCGCAGCCGCCACTGGTGTTTGGTATGCGCCTCGCAGGCCTTGCGCATGCTGCTCTCGATATTTCCGACGGTTTTTTGCAAGATCTGGGTCACATTCTGACGGCCAGCAACTGTGGCGCATACATTCGTTATGATGATCTGCCAGTTCATCCGGCGTTGTCAGGATTGCCTGATGCGTTGCGGCAAGATGCAGTTTTGTCCGGGGGCGATGTGTATCAACTGTGTTTTACGGCGGCGCCAGCGGTTCGTGAGGCGATTCAGGCCCAGGCGCAGGCCTGCGGCGTTCGGGTAACGCGCGTTGGCACCATTACGCCCGAGGCAGGTCGGCAACACGTCGTGCGTGACAACGGCGCCGTTGTGCAGGTCACGCGGCAAGGGTTTCAGCATTTTTAGGTGCGGCGGTTGCCGCCATCCCGGAGTGTCATGTCTATCAACTCTTCGAATCAAAACAAGCATGCCGTATCGCATCGGCCTGAAGCCGAGCCGAACGTGCAGCCCGGTTTTGGCTGGATGCTGCGCTCGCCTGCACGTGTGCTGGCCTTTGGTTTCGGCAGCGGGTTGATCCGCCCGGCTCCCGGTACCTGGGGTACCCTGCTGGGTTGGGCGCTCTGGGTACTGGTGGTTTCACGTTTGCCGGACGTGGGTGTGGCGCTGGCCCTGGTCG
>JAAYID010000009.1 GCA_012744285.1 Alcaligenaceae bacterium | reverse complement strand
CATCAAGGCCGATTTCCACCTGCCGGTTCGCCCCGGTACGAATACCGCCCTGCTGACGGCCCTGGCCCACGTCATTGCCACAGAAGGCCTGATCAATGAAGCCTTTGTGGCCGAACGCTGCGAAACCAAAGCCTTCGAGCAATGGCGCGAATTCGTGTCCCGCCCCGAAAATTCGCCCGAAGCCATGGCCGAGACCACCGGTGTCGATGCACAAACCGTTCGCGGTGCCGCCCGATTGTTTGCCACCGGTGGCAACGGGTCAATCTACTACGGCCTGGGGGTTACCGAACACAGCCAGGGGTCGACCACCGTGATGGCGATTGCCAACCTGGCCATGGCCACGGGCAACATCGGCCGCGAAGGCGTAGGCGTCAACCCGCTACGCGGCCAGAACAACGTACAGGGCTCATGCGACATGGGCTCGTTCCCGCATGAACTGCCGGGGTATCGACATGTGTCCGACGACGCCGTACGCCACCAGTTCGAGCAGGCCTGGGGCGTGACCTTGCAACCCGAGCCCGGTCTGCGCATCCCCAACATGTTCGACGCCGCACTGGACGGCTCGTTCAAGGCGCTGTACTGCCAAGGCGAAGACATTGTCCAGTCCGACCCCAACACCCAGCACGTCACGGCAGCCCTCAGCGCCATGGAGTGCATTATCGTTCAGGACATTTTCCTGAACGAAACCGCCAAATATGCGCACGTTTTCCTGCCAGGTTCGTCGTTCCTGGAAAAAGACGGCACCTTCACCAATGCCGAACGTCGTATCTCGCGGGTACGCCAGGTCATGGAACCCAAGGCAGGCCTGGCCGACTGGGAAGTCACCTGCGCTCTGTCGAATGCGCTGGGTTACCCCATGGATTACAGCCACCCGGCAGAAATCATGGATGAAATCGCACGTCTGACACCGACATTTTCAGGCGTTTCATTCGCACGCATTGATGCCCTGGGCGGCAGCGTGCAGTGGCCCTGCAACGACGACGCCCCCGAGGGTACACCCATCATGCACATCAACCAGTTCGTGCGTGGCAAGGGCAAATTCGTGATTACGCAATATGTGCCCACCGAAGAGCGCAGCACCCGCAGATTCCCGCTACTGCTGACCACTGGCCGCATCTTGTCCCAATACAACGTCGGGGCCCAGACCCGGCGTACCGACAACGTCGTCTGGCACCACGAAGACGTTCTCGAGATTCACCCGCACGACGCCGAAGACCGCGGCATCACGAGCGGTGACCATGTTGCCATTCAAAGCCGGTCGGGTGAAACCGTACTCCGTGCCGTCATTACCGATAACGTGCAGCCTGGCGTGGTGTACACCACGTTCCACTTTCCGGAATCAGGGGCCAACGTGGTCACCACCGACAGCTCTGACTGGGCCACCAACTGCCCAGAATACAAGGTCACGGCCGTGCAGGTGCGGCGCGTCAACCAGCCTTCGAGCTGGCAGAATGACTGGAACCGGTTTACCCACCTGCAGGAAAACCTGCTGGAAAACCGGATCAGTACAACGGCACAGCCGGGCTGAAACCCATGCCCGACAGCGTGCTTTCCCCGGT
>JAAYID010000064.1 GCA_012744285.1 Alcaligenaceae bacterium | reverse complement strand
CAATTGTCGGGTGGCGAGCAGCAAATGGTGGCCATTGCCCGGGCTCTTATGCTGAACCCCACGATGCTGCTGCTTGATGAACCCATGGAAGGGCTGGCCCCCATCATTGTTCAGGAATTACTCGGGGTGATTCGCCGGCTTGTGGAAGAAAGCGGCATGACTGTCATTATTGTCGAGCAGCATGCCCGTATGGCCTTGGGCCTGGCTGGCCGGGCCATCGTGCTCGACCGAGGCCAGATTGTGCATCAGTCACCCAGCCAGGAGTTGTTGGCCAACCCCGAGTTGCTCGATCGGCTGGTGGCGGTGGCTTGATGACCTGAGTACCGAAGGGTGCTGCCCCATGGGCGGCGCCATTGGGTTCCAGATTTAACAAGATCCGGTTTATACCTGTGTCGCGTGAATGCGCGTCACAGGCTTTTTTTATCCCGGCTGGTCAATTTTGACACCTGGATTGCAGATCGTTGTTGTGTAATGATATTTTGCTGTAATCAAAAGCTTGTCCATGGAGTTGTCCACATTTTTCGTGGATAACTGCTTGTTAATATGGTCGAAAATCATGCGCCAAGGCTAGTGCCTTGATCCATTTCATGTATTTTCACTAACTACCAGGTTATCAATGAACTTGTCCACAATTGCCGTGGATAACCCTGCCTTTGTGCGCTCTGTATGTAACTCTGAAGGAAACCATGACCGAAACCGAAATCAATACATTTCTTGAGTGGGCCGTAACGGGCTTTGGCGCGATCGCGTTTGATCTCGTCATTGCGCTGGTATTGCTTATTGTTGGCTGGACAATTTCAAACTGGTTGGGGCGCCTGGTGCGTCGTGTGGCCAACGCGTCGCCGCGTATCGATCCGACCATTGTCCCCATGGCGCGCTCGGTTGCCGTGTGGGCGGTGCGTGTGGTCGTTCTTATTGCCGTTCTGGCTCGTCTGGGCGTACAGACGGCCAGTATCATCGCGGTTCTGGGTGCTGCCGGGCTGGCCATTGGTCTGGCGTTGCAGGGTACGTTGCAGAACATCGCTGCCGGTATTATGTTGCTGGCCTTGCGCCCGTTGCGGGCCGGCGAGTCGGTATCCATTGTCGGCAAGGCCGATGGCACGGTCGATGAAGTCGGTCTTTTCCTGACGCGGCTCAAACAGTTTGACGGTACCTACATTACCTTGCCCAACAGCCTGATCTGGGGTAACGCCATTCTGAATCTCAGTCGTCATCAAATCCGTCGTGCCGAGGCGCAGGTGCTTGTACCGTACGGTCAGGATATCGACCGTGCCCTGGCGGTCCTGAACGACATGGTTCAAGGTCACGAGCTGGCATTGGCCGACCCCGCACCCGCTGTCATGGTCTCTTCCCAGCGCGATTACGCCATGGTCATCACGGTTCGGGCCTGGGCAGAAGCCGGCAATTGGTTCGACTTGCAAAATGATATGAATCGCCGTGCGCAGCAAGTCCTTGTGCAGGCAGGTATCGAATTGCCTGCGGTGCCACCGGTGCTTGCAACAGGCTGATCCTGCCGAGGCCGGGCGGTGTCGGCACGACATCCTGATGCCGCTTTTTAACGACGACACAGCGTGCGGTTATTCCAGCTCACCAAGGCGTCAAATCAGCTCGTTTAATCAAGAGGGCCGCAGTTGCCCTTTGGCGGCCTTGATCATGGCGGTACACACGCCCCGCATCATGTCCACTTCGTCGTTGGTCAGGTCGGCCCGGGAAAACAGATGTTGCATGCGCGGTATCAGCTTTTTCGGGTAGGCCAGGTTCAGAAACTGGATGTCAATCAGGGCTTCTTGCCAGTGGGCCAGAAACGCCTGTATCTTTTCGTTCGAGGCCCGTTCGGCACCTTCGTCCTTTTTCAGCCGGGTGCCTGCGTTCGTGGTCGGTTCACCATTCTTGCCTGCTCTCAGCCCGTCGCCCGTATCTGTTTCGGCGTAAGCGGTGTTGAGTGCACCCAGGGCGTAGCGTAATTCCCAGGCGGCCAGTTGCAGCGCCTGGGCCACGTTCAGCGAACTGTACTCGGGGTTGGCCGGAATGTGGCAAATGCGCTGGCACTGCGCAATGTCTTCGTTGGTCAGGCCCGAACGCTCGGTACCCAGCACAATGGCCACACGGCCTTCGCTGTGGT
>JAAYID010000063.1 GCA_012744285.1 Alcaligenaceae bacterium | reverse complement strand
TTTGCTGCTGCTCGTTGGTCAGGGTTTTTTTACCGGCCTTGACCTTGGGGTTGGTGCGGTCTTCGATTTCTTCAAGAATTTTTTGCGACGAGGTACCGGGCGGCAGTTCAGTGACCACCAGTTGCCACTGGCCTCGCGCCATTTCCTCAAATTCCCAGCGCGCACGCGCCTTCAGGGAACCGCGGCCGCTGCGATAGATGGCCGCAATGTCTTGGGGTGGTGAAATGATGTGACCGCCACCGGCAAAGTCAGGCCCGGGAACCAGCGCCATTAACTCGTCGTCGTCAAGTTTGGGGTTGCGCAGCAAGGCCACGCAGGCCTGGGCAATTTCGCGCAGGTTGTGCGACGGGATTTCGGTGGCCATGCCTACCGCAATGCCCGACGCGCCGTTCAGCAACATGACGGGCAAGCGCGCCGGCAACAGCACCGGCTCTTTCTGGCTGCCATCATAGTTGGGCGCAAAATCAACCGTACCCTCGCCCAATTCATCGAGCAAGACCTTGGAAAACGGCGTCAGGCGCGCTTCGGTGTAACGCATGGCGGCCGCGTTATCACCGTCACGCGAACCAAAATTGCCCTGCCCGTCTACCAGCGGATAACGCAAGGAAAAATCTTGCGCCATACGCACCATGGCATCGTAGGCGGCCTGATCACCGTGCGGGTGATACTTGCCCAGCACATCGCCCACCACACGGGCCGACTTGACCGGCTTGGCACTGGGCCCCAGCCCCATAGCGTCCATCGCATACAGAATGCGACGCTGCACCGGTTTCTGGCCATCGGCAACTTCGGGCAGGGCCCGCCCCCGCACCACCGAGACGGCGTAATCAAGGTACGCCTGCTCGGCGTAGAGACCCAGCGTCAGGTGCTCGTTATCGTCGTTGCTGTCAAACAGCCCGGGTTGAATCGTGTCCATCAAATCAATAGTCCTGCGTGTTTAATTGTTTGAGCCTCAACATGGCCCGGCAGACGCGCGTTTCAGGCCGTGGGCGCGCCTTACACATCGACATCGGCCAGATTGCCTTTTTCTTCAAGCCACGCGCGACGCTGGGCCGACTCACCCTTGCCCATCAGCATGTCAAACATGTCAATGGTGCCGGCTACCCCCAGTTCGCCACAGCTGACAACCGTCAGGCGACGCGTATCGGGGTTCATCGTGGTCTCCCACAACTGCTCAGCGCTCATTTCACCCAGACCCTTGAAGCGGCTGATGCTCCAGGAGCCTTCACGCACGCCTTCGGTGCGCAGTTTGTCTTGCACGGCCTCAAGCTCGCCCTGATCAAGGCAATACAGCTTGCGCGCCGGACGCTTGCCCAGCGCCGGCACATCGACCCGGAACAAGGGCGGGCGGGCAATGTACACATGACCGGCTTCGACCAGGCGCGGAAAATGCCTGAAAAACAGCGTGAGCAGCAGCACCTGGATGTGCGAGCCGTCCACATCGGCATCCGACAAAATACAGATGCGACCGTAACGCAGGCCCGACAGGTCAACCGTATCTTCGGGACCATGCGGATCGACACCGATGGCCACCGAAATATCGTGAATTTCATTGTTGGCAAACAGACGGTCGCGATCGACCTCCCAGGAATTGAGCACCTTGCCACGCAACGGCAAAATCGCCTGGAACGCCTTGTCACGACCCATTTTGGCAGAACCGCCGGCTGAATCGCCTTCGACCAGAAACAGCTCGGTACGGGCGGTGTCGGACGACTCGCAATCGGTCAGTTTGCCGGGCAGCACGGCCACCCCTGAACTTTTGCGCTTTTCGACTTTCTGCGCCGAGCGCGCACGTGCCTGGGCCTGACGAATAGCGCTTTCAGCCAGTTTTTTGCCCGCCTCAACATTGGCGTGCAGTACAAGCTCAAGCGCATTCTTGACGAAATTGCCGACCAGACGTACGGCATCACGACTGTTCAGACGCTCTTTGATTTGCCCCTGAAACTGCGGATCAAGCACTTTGGCGGAAAGCACGAAACTGGCCCGCGCAAACACGTCTTCGGGCAACAGCCGCACCCCTTTCGGAATGAGGTTATGCAGTTCGGCAAACGATTTGACGGCATTGAACAAACCGTCGCGCAGGCCGGCTTCGTGGGTGCCCCCGGCCGGGGTAGGGATGAGGTTCACGTACGATTCACGCACGACATTGCCCTCGGTCGTCCAGACCACCGCCCAATGAGCGCCCTCGCCCTCAGAGAAACTGTCGTCGTCGGCACCGGCGTACTGGCGCCCCTCGAACAACGGAACGATGCGTTCGGCCTCGCCCAATGCCTCATCGAGGTAGCCGCGCAAACCATCGGCGTATTGCCACTCACGCCTTTCACCGGTCTTTTCAACCAGCAGCGTAACTTTGATGCCACTGAGCAACACCGCTTTGCTGCGCAAGGAATGGACCAGTTCGGCCATGGGAATGGTGGCTGAATCAAAGTATTTGGCGTCGGGCCAGACCCGCACCCGCGTACCGGTTTTTTTCTTCGCCACCGGCTGCACAGGCTGCAGCGGTTCGGCAACGTCGCCGTGCTGGAATACCAATCGGTGCATCATGGCATCGCGCATGACCTCGACTTCAAGCCGTGACGACAAAGCATTGGTTACCGACACCCCGACACCGTGCAAGCCACCGGAAAACGCATAAGCCCCGCCCGCCTTTTTGTCGAACTTGCCCCCGGCATGCAAACGGGTAAAGACGATCTCGACCACGGGTACGTGCTCTTCCGGGTGCAGCCCCACGGGAATGCCGCGCCCGTCATCTTCCACGGAAACACTGCCGTCGATATGCAACGTGACATTAATTTGTGTGCCATAACCCGCAAGCGCCTCATCGGCCGCGTTATCAATGACCTCTTGCAGAATATGCAGCGGGTTTTCAGTGCGTGTATACATGCCCGGGCGCTGGCGCACGGGCTCAAGCCCCTTCAGAACCCGGATAGATGCTTCGTCGTAATGCGGTGTTGTAGCCAAATCTGCCCCAAAAATCAGGTGGACGAAAAAACAGTATTTTGCCTGACTTCAGCCGAACCTGTCGTGCGACCTCAGTTAACCCTATAGTCAGGAAAAGCCGCTGGATGTTATGCTTCACAAAGAATTTTCATCAAACATTTTTTCCAATACCATGAGCGAACTCATCAAAAACGTAACCGACGCCAGCTTCGACACCGATGTCCTGAATGCCGGCGGCCCTGTACTGGTCGACTATTGGGCCGCTTGGTGCGGCCCCTGCAAAATGATCGCCCCCCTGCTCGACGACGCTGCGAAACAGTACGAAGGCCGTGTTACTATTGCGAAGCTGAACGTTGACGAAAACCCCGACACCGCTGCCAAATTTGGCGTGCGTGGCATTCCAACCCTCATGCTGTTCAAAGACGGCAAAGCGGTTGCCACCAAAGTCGGCGCGCTCACCAAATCACAACTGGGCAACTTCCTCGACGAGGCTGTTTGATCCCCTAAACCACCGTTTTAACTTGCGCGCAGGCCTGTCCAGGCCTGCCACGACCTGCTCAATTTCCCTTCTCTCCCCTCATGCATCTCACAGAACTCAAAGCGCTGCACGTTTCGCAGCTGCTCGAAATGGCCGCCAGTCTGGACATCGACAACGCAAGCCGCCTGCGCAAACAGGAAATCATGTTTGCCATCATGAAGCGTCGCGCCAAACAGGGCGAACAGATCTTCGGCGACGGCGTGCTCGAAGTGCTGCCCGACGGCTTCGGCTTTTTGCGTTCTCCTGAAACGTCTTATCTGGCCAGCACCGACGACATCTACATCTCGCCGTCGCAAATCCGCCGTTTCAACCTGCATACGGGTGACTCCATCGAAGGTGAGGTCCGTGTCCCCAAAGACGGCGAGCGCTATTTTGCGCTGGTCAAGGTCGACAAGGTCAACGGCATGCAGCCCGAGGCCATCAAACACCGCATCATGTTCGAGAACCTGACCCCGTTGCACCCCAACCAGGTCATGACGCTCGAACGCGATATCAAAAGCGAAGAAAACATCACCGGTCGCATCATGGACATCTTTGCCCCCATCGGCAAAGGCCAGCGCGCCCTTATCGTGGCCAGCCCCAAGTCGGGTAAAACGGTCATCATGCAGCACATTGCGCATTCCATCACCACCAACTACCCCGACGCGGTCGTCATCGTACTTCTGGTCGACGAACGCCCTGAAGAAGTGACTGAAATGCAACGCACGGTGCGTGGTGAAGTGGTGGCCTCGACCTTCGACGAGCCCGCTACACGCCACGTGCAAGTGGCTGAAATGGTCATTGAAAAAGCCAAGCGCCTGGTTGAACTGAAAAAAGACGTCGTCATCTTGCTTGACTCGATCACCCGTCTGGCGCGTGCCTACAACACTGTGGTGCCTTCGTCGGGCAAAGTATTGACCGGCGGTGTCGATGCCAACGCCCTGCAACGCCCGAAACGCTTCTTCGGTGCGGCACGCAACCTTGAAGAAGGTGGCTCGCTGACCATCATCGGTACGGCCCTGATCGAAACCGGCAGCCGCATGGACGAAGTGATTTACGAAGAATTCAAAGGTACCGGCAACTCCGAGGTTCACCTCGAACGCCGTCTGGCCGAAAAACGCGTCTACCCGGCCATCAACCTGAACAAATCCGGCACCCGCCGCGAAGAGCTCCTGATCAAGCCCGATCTGCTCCAGAAAATCTGGGTACTGCGTAAATTCATTCACGACATGGATGAGGTCGCCGCGATGGAATTCATCCTGGACAAAATCCGCGCCACAAAGAACAACGCAGAGTTCTTTGACATGATGAAAAAATAAATTTCATGCCCCTGAGCCTCTCAACCGAGAGGCTCAGTGCATCTTGACGATGACTGTTTCGCCAGGCGGCATCCACGGGCTGAAACCAGCCAAAAAACAATAACAGTCAAAAGAAAATACGTTTCTTTCTCTCGTTATCAATCACAAGGGTAACCCTCCGGGGTGTCCTGCGTGAGCAACTTAAGAAAAACAGCCAAATGAAACTACCCAGTCTCAACCAGTTCCTGGAACAGGTCCAGACGCGTGACCCCAACCAGCCTGAGTTCATGCAGGCCGTCAAAGAGGTCATGAATTCGCTCTGGCCGTTCATCGAACAGAACCCGCGGTATGCCGAACAGGGCCTGCTGTACCGTCTGGTCGAACCCGAACGCGTCATTCAGTTCCGTGTCTCTTGGGTCGACGACAAGGGCCAGGTTCAAACCAACCGTGCCTTCCGTATCCAGCACAACGCGGCCATCGGCCCCTTCAAGGGCGGGATGCGTTTTCACCCATCGGTGAACCTGTCCATCCTCAAGTTCCTGGCGTTCGAACAGACCTTCAAGAACGCGCTTACGACCCTGCCTATGGGCGGCGGCAAAGGGGGTTCGGATTTTGACCCCAAAGGCAAGTCTGACGGCGAAGTCATGCGCTTCTGCCAGGCACTCATCATCGAACTGTATCGCCATCTGGGCCCCGACACCGACGTCCCTGCCGGCGATATCGGCGTGGGTGCACGTGAAGTCGGTTTCATGGCCGGCATGATGAAAAAACTGTCAAACTCGTCAGCCAGTGTATTCACCGGCAAAGGTCTGACCTTTGGCGGCAGCCTGATTCGTCCGGAAGCGACCGGTTACGGTACCGTTTACTTCGCGGAAGAAATGCTCAAACACGTGGGTCAGTCACTTGACGGCTTGACAGTTTCAGTCTCAGGCTCGGGTAACGTTGCCCAGTATGCCATTGAAAAATGCATGCAGATCGGTGCCAAAGTCGTTACGGTTTCTGACTCGAATGGTTGTGTTGTTGACCCGGCCGGCTTCACGCCCGAAAAGCTTGAACTGCTCATGGACATCAAGAACAACCGCCGCGAGCGCCTGTCGACATACGCCAAAGAAGCCGGTGTCACCTACGAAGAAGGCAAACGCCCCTGGCACGTGCCTGTTGACGTTGCCATGCCCTGCGCAACCCAGAACGAACTTGAACTCGATGATGCCAGGACACTGATCAAAAATGGTGTTCGCTGCATTTCGGAAGGCGCCAACATGCCTTCTACCATCGAAGCCGCCGATGCGTTCATCGAAGCCGGCGTATTGTACGCACCGGGCAAAGCCAGCAACGCCGGCGGTGTCGCCGTATCAGGCCTTGAAATGAGCCAGAACGCCGCACGTTTGTCATGGACCCGTGACGAAGTCGATCACAAGCTCCATGCAATCATGCGCGATATCCACGAGAACTGCGTACGCTACGGTCAGCGTGCCAGCGGTGTCAACTATGTTGACGGCGCAAATATTGCCGGTTTCGTCAAGGTAGCCGACGCCATGCTGCAGCAAGGTGTTTACTAACCGGAGTCCGACATCGTGAACCGCAAGATAGGGTTGGCCCGCGCTTAGCCATGTGCAGCGAGGGCCAACCCCTTCTTTTTATGGCGTCGTGGTACCTTCCCGGCCCTGGGCGTTGTTCTCGGCCGACTTCGTTTGGGCAGCCACCTCGGTCAGCTTGGGATCATCCAGCTTGCCAGTGACCTGATAGCTCAACGTCATGGCGCGCGACAAGGGTGCCTTGAGCAGCCACTGCGTCAAAAATGCCCCCACCCCGACAATCGGGTTGATCACCATGCCGGCCAGGGCGGCACCACTCATGTCGAGATTGGGCGCCACCGTCGCCGTCAAACCCAGCGTTTCATCGACCAGATTGACGTTACCCCCTAACGTAATGCGCCCGACCGGGCCATCCACGTTGAAATTTTTCGTGCTCATGATGCCACGCTCGATCAGCAGGCTTCCCCCCAGTGCGTCAAAGGGATAACCTTCGCGGAACATCCCTTCCGGGCTCAGGTCGAATGACAAAATGCGTTGTATTGACTGAAATGACAACAGTTCCAGCACTTTGGCAGAACGCGAATTGACTGAACTGAAACGGCCTTTCTTCAGATCCACATCCAGTTTTCCGCTGATGTCCGACCGTTCAAACTGCCACGGCATATTGCCCCAGCGCAACTGACCACCAATACTGCCCGCCCCCCCTGACACCGCATCTTTATGCCCAAGACGGGTCAGCAAGCCACCCAGATCGATCACCTTCACCTGGGCATCCAGCGTCAGCCCCCTTGAGCCCCCATCCAGTTGCCATAACCCCGTTCCTGCCAACCGGGCTGACTCATTGAGCAGCGACAGGTTTTCCAGCTTCCACGCCTTGCCTTCGGCCACGTTGATACCGGTTACCGACAACTCACCCAATGCGCGTCCGTACAAGGTAAATTGGCGCACATCCAGCTTCAGTGCCGGAATATCAAAATCGTCAAAGCGAGAGGTTGTATCTGACGCCGACGTGGAAGTATCCGTGGCGGGTGCAGCATCATCGTCCTGCGCACTGCCCAGCGCCAACCGCTCAAAACGACCTTCAATGAATTCAGGCTGATTGGGGCGGGCCTCGTTCCAGCGCAACACACCAGCTGTCTGTAACGAATTGATATCAATACGCCACTGCCCCGGGACCTGCTGACTGGCGCTCAGGGTAGCCTGATCGAGTGCCAGCCCATAGATACTAAAGGCATCCGACTGGACACGGAGCTGACGCATCGAGGGCAGCAACGGCAACTTTGCAGGCGTGCGCGTGCCAGACTTCGGGCGGTTATTACCCGCACCTGCCGCCAACGGCTCTTCGAACTCATCGACAATCGCCAGCCAGGCATCCGCATCCACCGCCGGATAACGGGCATCAATCGACAGCCCGCGCGCCGGTACCAGTGGCGTTTGACGTACACCAATGGCCACCGCATCGAACCAGGCCTGACTGGCAGGTTCCGGACGACGCGCCAGACGTACGCGCACATCAGCCCCAAGGCTCACATCGAGCCGTGCCGTCAGTGCATCGTTTCCGGGAACCCAGTCAGCACGCAACGGCAGTACCTCCCGTTCTGTCTTGCCGACCGGCATCGGAAAATCGGCACCCAAGCCGGCCAGGTCGGACTGCAGCGACATGACATAGCGACGGGTCGGCAAGCGTTGTACCGTCGCCGTGTAATCGGTACGCCCCGCCAGACGGCGCATGCCCTTGAGATCAACAAACTCGGCCAGCGCCTGGCCGGTCAGACGACCCTGCAATGACAACCCCGGACGACCTTTGCCGATGCCGCCTTTCAGCGCAAGCGGCCCCCCCAGAAAAGAGGCCGTCAACGTCCGGGTATCCAGGCCGGTGTCCGAAAAACTCAAATGCCCACGTACATTCGACAACCTGGGCACGTCCGGATCGATCACCACAGCCCCGCCATCAAAATGGATTTCACCCTGTACCGTTGTCGCATCGGTATCCATCAAGGGCACACGCAATTTCAGGGGAACTGTCCACTCGCCATCGGCGGAAGACTGTGCCAGAGCATGGTCGAGCAGACCACCCAGCGGCGATGAACGTGCCAGGCCGAGATAGGCTTCAGCCTGCCCTTTTGAATCCCCCTGCACGGTCAGGATGGCCTCGGTTTCGATATTCGGGATATGTGCCTTGACCGAGGTGAGAATAATGGAGCGCCCGGGTTCGGGCATAACCGTGGCCTGATCGGCAAAAAGACGCAAATCCACCTTATCCAACGCCACAACCCCCGCAGCAGCCGTCAGACGGGGCCAATTCGGTTCACCCGCCGCCACTGGCGGCGCATAATCAATGTCCGTACCCTCAAACCGGCCCGCGATACGGAACGTCCCCTTGTCCGGCTGCTCACCAAAGGGAAAGTGATCAAGCTCACCCGTGAGCACGACACTGGCATTACGCAACTGACCCTCTGGCAAGCCACGGGCCAGCCATTCGCGCGCATCGGCATCGACTGTAACCGGCAGGTGCGAACCGATCTGGCCAAGCGTTGCCCGCCGCATCAGCCCTTGAAAGTCGGCCCGACCACTGGTTCCCGGTTCGGCCTGCCACTGGCCTTGCATGACCAGATCGAGCGCCGCGCTGATGACCTGGGCCTGCTGAACCTTCAGCACAAGCCGGTCTTGAGCATCACGATACGTCGATGCATCGAGTTCAAGGTGATCCAACCCCAGCGGAGCCTCAAACACCTCCGGCAAGACCAGGCTCGCCTGACTGGAACGCAATCGCCATTGAACAGCCTCTTCG
Source organism: Alcaligenaceae bacterium (assembly GCA_012744285.1). Taxonomy (GTDB): domain Bacteria; phylum Pseudomonadota; class Gammaproteobacteria; order Burkholderiales; family Burkholderiaceae_B; genus Neopusillimonas; species Neopusillimonas aromaticivorans. The sequence goes on along the minus strand of JAAYID010000063.1, from coordinate 1,053 downwards.
GGGGAAACCGGTACGGGTCTTTGCTGGGGTGTGCCCAGCGCTTCGAAAACCGCCTTGAAGGCAGGCCAGCTGCCGGACGCATCAACCGAAAAATCCTCGACCTGCGCCCGGGATGACTGCGCGGCACCAAACTGGAACACCCCCTGATTGATCACGGTACGGGACGTGACAACCGGTGCACGCCCTGCACCAAAATCAACCCACCACTGGCCCGCCATTTTGCCTTTGACCAGAAGCTGGGGAAAATCAACCCAGGGCGACCAGGCCCTGGGCTGGACATCGTCCATCGACAGATAAAGCAACCCCGACCAGGCATCCGGATCGGTCAGTTCGAGCGAAGTATCGACATAGGCAAGCTGTGCCGCAAGATCAAGCGTGCCCGCCAGTGCGGCGGGGGCCTTGAGCTGAAGACTGGCGCGGTAGCCCTGTGCATCCCGAACAAACTGTATGTCGATATCATCGAGCACCAGCGCCGGGGCGTCCCGCATCTCGTCGCGCCAGCGCAAACCGGCGTCTTCAATGACAATGTGATCCTGTTCCAGCAGCCAGGCCGCCAGCGGATGACGTGACGTTGCCGCTGTCTGCGTATCAGCCCCCGTTTCCAGAGGCTGACCCATCAGCCAGATTTTGCCCTGGGCGTCACGCCGTACATCCAGTTCGAGCCCTTGCGCCTGCAATGTAGTGAAGCGAATTTCGCCCCGCATCAGACTGGACCACGCCAGCTGGGCAGCAACACGGGGCAAACTGAATACGGGCTGGCCTGCCGGATTTTTGACGACAATATCAGACAGATCGAGCGAGGGGTTAAGACCCTTCCAGTTTGCACTGACCTGTCCGAGCGTCACCTGACTGCCCAGGGCGCCCGAAAGTTTCTGTTCAATCAGTGGACGCCACTGGTCAATCGTGGGCAACACCCAGTAACGCCCGATGAGAATGAGAGCGGCGAGCGCAAAATACAGAGCCAGTGCCACACGGCCTGACCAAAGAAGAAGGGTTGGGATCTGACGCACGAAAGACTTTGTAGTTACCTGAACCGATGGTTTTGCTGTATCT
>JAAYID010000062.1 GCA_012744285.1 Alcaligenaceae bacterium | reverse complement strand
TGGTTGACTCGGGGAAATTCCCGTGGGCAGAACACAAAGCCCGCTTCCCGATGCTGAACGAGCCTGATCCGTCGTACCACGGGGTTGTTTACACCGAAGCGTTTGGCCCGGCCGCATTTATCGGGCGCTGCCGCGTAGTGCCGCTGCGCAACACCGGCGCCGCCCTGTCGCCCATGAATGCATTCCTGATCCTGCAAGGCATCGAAACGCTGTCGCTGCGCATGGAGCGTCACACCGAAAACGCCCAAAAAGTGGCTGCGTTCCTGGAAAACCACGCTCAGGTATCGTGGGTGCAGTACGCCGGGCTGCCCGGCCACCCCGAACATGATCTGGCCCGGAAGTATTTTGGCGGCAAACCTGCCGGCATCATGACGTTCGGCATCAAGGGGGGCAGTGCTGCCGGTGCAAAATTCATCGATGCACTGAAGCTGGTGCTGCGTCTGGTCAATATCGGTGACGCCAAATCATTGGCTTGCCACCCTGCCTCAACAACGCACCGCCAGCTTGATGCCACCGAGCTGAAAGCCGCCGGCGTCAGCGAGGACATGGTCCGGCTGTCGATCGGGATTGAACATATTGATGACATTCTGGCGGATATTTCACAGGCGCTGGACGCCAGCAAAACCTGAGCCTTGCGGCCATTAAAGCCAGAGCCGAAAATACCCCGACTGCCCAACACCCGATCGGGCATTCGGGGTGTACTCAGGAACGCGGCCCCAGGCGACGGCCCAGGTACCCCGGGGCTACCGCTTCGAGAGGGGTAGGCACAATACCCAATTCGGGTGCCAACGGACCGACCAGGACATTGTCGGTTTTAAGCGAATCAAGATTGTCGCGCGACATTAAGGGGGGACCCGGCAAGCACTCAAAGAGTCGGGCCTGGGCATACCCCAACGCCCAGGGCAACGCCACTACCGGGCGAGGGTGACCTGCCCAGCGCGCCGCCAAGGCCACCAGCATGCCCAACGTAAACACCTGGGGGCCACCCAGAGGGTAGGTTTTATCGCGACATAACGGGTTGACCAGACAGGTCGTGATGGCCTTGACGACATCTCCCACGTACACCGGTTGCAACCGGGCACCGGCGCCTGCCAGCAACATCACCGGCATGACCCTGGACAGACCGGCGAACAAATTCATGAAATTGTCTTCAGGCCCGAACACGACCGAGGGCTGGATAATGCTGAACGTAACGCCTTTACCCTGCAAAGCATCACGAATAGCCGCTTCACCAGCCGCCTTGGAGCGGGCATAACCACTGCTGCCCGTTGCACTGGCACCCAACGCGCTGATATGCACCAGATGCTTCACACCGCCCGCCAGACAGGCTGTTGCAATTCGTGCCGGCAAATCAACATGAGCCCGTTTGAAGTCGGGGCCGTACGGCTGGCCGGGGCGACTGTGCAACACCCCCACCAGATTAACCACAGCCTCGGCGTCAAGCACCAGAGCATTCAGTTGGGCGTCATCATGCACATCGGACTGTTGTACCGTAACGGTTGGCAAAGGCAGCAACTCGCGTGCGTGACGATAGCGACGCGTAGGCACGACCACCTGATGACCTTCAGCAACCAGACGGGCCACCAGATGTTGGCCGATAAACCCTGTTCCACCGATAACCAGAACACGCATAATGCTGCCCCCCTGTGTATTGAACGAATAGCATACCCCGTTGAACCGGACAAAAGAATGCCTGATGCCTTGAAAAGTAGCCAAAGCGGGACAACTTTTTCTAGAATGATTTCGCTCTTTTCCATCAATTAAACCAAAGCTTATAACGGAGACAAGCATGAGCAAAACCAGTGGTACAGAGTTCTGGCGTTCGATCCCACCCATCAAAGATGTTTTCAAGCCCGACGCCAAACCCGAAGCCTACATTCAGAACGCCCCCACCGACGATATGCGTTACTACGTACCGTTCAGTGAAACCGTCTTCTCGCGCCCGTTGTGGATCTCACCGTCCGAGAACAAGTGGGCCGACATTCTGCGGGCCGATGCGCCGGGGCTGGTGAACCGTCACTATCACCCGCACGAGGTATTTGCTTACACCATTTCAGGCCAATGGAGCTATCTGGAACACGAATGGGTGGCCCGTGCCGGTGACTTTGTGTACGAAACGCCCGGCGAAAGCCACACCCTGGTTGCGCACGAACACGACGACCCGATGCGTGTGTTCTTTATCGTCAAAGGGCCGCTGATCTGGCTGGACGAACACGGAAACTCGACCAGCCACTTCGACGTTCATGACTACATTGCCATGTGCAAGGCCCATTACGAAAACGTCGGCATCGGAGCCGACTACGTCGAAAGCCTGTACCGGTAAAGCGTGCCGTCAGACTGGCTTGCTACAGCAGGCCAGATTATGATGCCTGTTTGCCTTGACGGCATACGCCCAGCTCATGCCCCTGCCCACTCCTGGTCGCCCACTTGCCTTTGTCGATACCGAAACCACCGGTGCGACAGCCACCCGCGACCGCATTACCGAAATTGCAGTCATTACCTGGGATGGCGAGCGGGAAACGCGCTGGTCCAGCCTGGTGAACCCGCACACCCGCATTCCAGACTTCATTACGTCATTGACCGGCATCAGCAACGAAATGGTCGCCAATGCATTGCCTTTCAGCGAGCTTGCCGCCGAACTGGCCGGGCGACTGTCAGGCCATATTTTCGTGGCACACAATGCACGTTTCGACTATGCCTTCCTGAAGAACGAATTCAAGCGTTGCAACATCGATTTTCGTGCACCGGTACTGTGTACCGTCAAGTATTCGCGACAGCTGTTTCCAGAACACAGCAAGCACAATCTGGATGCCCTGATCACGCGCCATGGACTTGAAGTCAGTGAACGCCATCGGGCCATGGGCGACGCCCAGGCCATCTTTGATTTCTGGAAAAAAGTCGATGCGGTCTTCCCGGTCGAACAACGCAAGGCCATCCAAAAGATAGTATTGGCGCGCCCATCTTTGCCGGCTCATATCGATGCCGACATCATTGATGCAATTCCCGAGCAGCACGGTGTGTATCTGTTTTATGGCGAGAACGACCTGCCGATCTATGTCGGCAAAGCCAACCGCTTGCGCCAGCGCGTGCTGTCCCACTTTTCCGCTGACCATGCACTGGCCAAAGAACTGTCAATTTCACAGCAGGTGCGACGTATTGAATGGCAAGCCTGCGCCGGCGAAATAGACGCCCTGATCACCGAGTCCCGGCTGGTCAAGACCCTGCAACCCACACTGAACCGGCAGCTGCGTCGCAATCGGGAGTTCTGTTCATGGCATTTGCCTGGGCTGGACAGCTATCCCCCCGCCCTGGTTTACGCGCGCGATCTTGACG
>JAAYID010000002.1 GCA_012744285.1 Alcaligenaceae bacterium | reverse complement strand
CACGGCCACGACCATTCATACATAAATGGCCACTTACATGCCATGGCTTTCAGCCACAGCTGCACTGAGTGGGCCAGACGAGCTAGCCGGTATTTACTTAAGCTTTCTTGGGGCGCTTCGCACCGTACTTCGAACGAGACTGCTTGCGGTCTTTAACGCCTTGCAGGTCGAGCGAGCCACGGACGATGTGGTAACGAACACCAGGCAAGTCTTTTACACGACCACCGCGCACGAGAACCACCGAGTGTTCTTGCAGATTGTGGCCTTCACCACCGATGTACGAAATGACTTCGAAACCGTTGGTAAGACGAACTTTGGCGACTTTACGAAGCGCTGAGTTAGGTTTTTTGGGAGTTGTGGTGTACACACGGGTACACACGCCACGGCGCTGTGGGCAGTTTTCAAGAGCGGGGCTCTTGCTCTTGGCGCGAGTGGCTTCGCGCGGTTTACGCACGAGTTGGCTAATGGTTGGCATGACCTTAACGCGTCCTTTCAATGTACTTGCGTACGATTTACGTTGTGAAGCGCAAACCGGGCACCCCGGCTTGCTTCGAGAGCTAGCAGCGCCCAGAAACGACAAAGGGCGGTTTACGCAAAACCGCCCAAACGCATACAACAAACGTAAAAGAGCGGGTCTTGCAGCAAAATCCGATTAGCTGCTGCTTGCCGGCCAAGGCTGCAAACTGGCAAAGCTTATACCATGGCCAAACAAATTTTTCGGATAGCTTGCCACTTTAGCATGAAGGCCGGATAACGGTCAATACACCAAGAACAAGTTATTCGTCAACCCGGCAACAACCCGCCTAAAAACAGACAGTCTGATCAGAGAGAACGCGGGTGCGGCAATCGGGCCACCAGATGACCTGCGGCAATAGCATCGGCATAAGCCGCTGCTCGAGGCAACAGATGTACGGCATGGAATACCGCTGTCGCGCGTTTCTGGTGATGGAACTCCGTGGCCTGACCCGCCTGCATGGCCTCATGGCATGCCAACACGGCCCGTGCCATCTGCCAGCCACCCTGTACGATGCCTGTCAGCATCAACAGGGGCACGCTGCCCAGATACGCCTGATACATATCGGTACGTGCCGCCGCCAACGTCTGTTCCAGCCCACGCAGATACGCGGCCACCGCCAACTCAAGCCGGTCGGCAATAAATGACAAGGTTTCGGCGTCATCTGCAGCCGCACCGGACGCCGTATGACGCAAGGTCTGAATGGTGCCGGTTATTTGTGTGCCAACCTCTCGTGCCAGCGTGCCGCCATCGCGCAAAATTTTCCGGCCTACGAAATCATTGGCCTGAATGGCGGTCGTCCCCTCGTAAATGGGCAAAATGCGTGCGTCGCGAAAGAACTGGGCCGCACCGGTTTCTTCGATATAACCCATACCGCCATGCACCTGAATGCCCAGCGACGTGACCTCAACTGCTGACTCGGTTGCAAAACCTTTGACAATCGGTACGAAGTAGTCATACAACGCCTGACAACGTGCCCGTTCAGCCGTATCCGGGTGAGAATGGGCCTTGTCGGCAAGCCCGGCCGCATACAGCGCCATGGCACGATTGGCTTCGGTCAGGGCACGCATCGTCATCAACAGGCGCTGCACATCGGGATGATGATCAATCGATACCGGTCCCGACGAACCGTCGACCGCCCGACCCTGAATCCGCTGGGCAGCATACGCCTGCGCACACTGCAAAGCACGATCGCTGATGGCAATGCCCTGCAGGCCAACCGCATAACGGGCCGCATTCATCATGATGAACATGTATTCCAGCCCACGGTTTTCCTCACCAACCCGATAACCGATGGCACCGGCCCCCACCGCGCCTTTTGAGTCGCCGTAAAGCATCACCGCCGTCGGACTGGCGTGTATACCCAGTTTGTGCTCCAGCGAAGCACACCAGACATCGTTACGCGGCCCCGGCGTGCCATCATCGTTTACCAGAAACTTGGGCACGATGAACAGTGAAATGCCCTTTACCCCCTTCGGGGCATCGGGTGTTCGCGCCAAGACCAGATGGACGATGTTTTCAGCCATGTCATGGTCACCATAGGTGATGAAGATCTTCTGGCCAAACAAACGGTAGGTGCCATCCGCCTGCGGTACGGCGCGCGTCGCCACCTGGGCCAAATCTGACCCGGCCTGTGGCTCGGTCAGATTCATGGTGCCCGTCCAGCGCCCTTGCAGCAACGCAGGGATATAACGCTCGCATTGCACCGCCGAACCCGCCGTCGACAAGGCTTCGATAACCCCGTCGGTCAGCATGGGGCACAGAGCAAACGCCATGTTTGCCGCGTGCAACGCTTCGGCTGCCGCAGCACCCAGAACACGGGGCAAGCCTTGACCGCCCCATTGCGGATCATGGTGCAGACCCTGCCACCCACCCTGGGCAAAGGCCTTGAAGGCCTCACAAAAACCAGCGGTGACCATCACCTGACCGTTATCACAACGCGCCGGCTGAAGATCGCCAGACCGATTCAGGGGTGCCACCACGTCTTGTACAAAGCGTGCATTTTCATGCAGCACCGCATCAATCGTGTCGTGACCAAGATCCGCATGCGGGGGCAGGGCGAGCACCCCGTCCAGATCAGCCAGTGCGCTCAAGACAAAACGAAACTCTTCCACAGGTGCCTGGTATGTCATACAACCTCGCTGTATATCGCCTGCACAACGAACACAGGCATAAACGTCATGAATAAAAAAACGATAATAGTACGAACCCGCCATCGGCTGGCACCGGAACCGGTTCAACCATGAAAAAGCCCCGCCTGCCAATGATGCAAGCGGGGCTTGTTCGGGCAGCACCCCCGGCACGCCGGGGTGAAGGTTTATTCTTCGGTGCCGCCGTTTTCTGTAGTGCCGGTATCGGCACTGTCAGCTTCCGGTGCAACATCGACCGTGACAGGGGCGTCCTCGAAGGGGTTGGCCTGTGCACGGGCCGCCAGACGTTCGGCTTCCTCGTGTTTTTCTTTGGCCTTGCGCGCCATGTGGTACGACATACCGGTACCCGCCGGGATAAGCCGACCCACAATGACGTTTTCCTTGAGACCACGCAAATCGTCGCGCTTGCCCATAATGGCGGCTTCGGTAAGCACGCGTGTGGTTTCCTGGAACGACGCCGCCGAAATGAACGAGTCGGTCGACAACGAAGCCTTGGTAATACCCAGCAAAACGTTATCGTACGTTGCAGGGATCTTGCCGTCAGCTTCCATACGATCGTTTTCGTTGAGCAGTTCAGAACGTTCGACCTGTTCACCGTTGATGAAGCTGGTATCGCCCGAATCAACGATGTTCACACGACGCAGCATCTGACGCACGATCACTTCGATGTGCTTGTCGTTGATCTTCACACCCTGCAGACGGTAAACGTCTTGCACTTCATTGACGATGTAGGTGGCCAGACGCTCGATCCCCTGCAGACGCAGAATATCGTGCGGGTCGGACGGGCCGTCAACAATCATTTCGCCTTTGTTCACCACCTGGCCGTCGTGCACCAGAACCTGTTTCTCTTTCGGAATCAGGAACTCGTGGCTGATGCCGTCCATGTCGGTAATAACCAGACGCTGCTTGCCCTTGGTGTCTTTACCAAACGAAACCGTACCCGTGACATCGGCCAACATACCGGCATCTTTGGGTGAACGGGCTTCGAACAGTTCGGCCACACGTGGCAGACCACCGGTAATGTCGCGGGTTTTTTGCGATTCTTGGGGAATACGCGCCAGAACCTCACCAACATTAACCTGCTGGCCATCACGAACCGTGATCAGTGCACCAACCGGGAATGAAATGTTCACGGAGTGATCGGTACCCGCAATCTTGATCTCATCGCCGGCTTCATTCAGCAACTTGATCTGCGGACGCATCATGGTCTTGCCCGTACGCGTCTTGGGTGTGATCACCACCAATGTGGACAAGCCGGTGACTTCGTCAACCTGCTTGGCAACGGTTGCGCCTTCCTCGATGTTTTCGAAGCGGACAGTACCCGCGTACTCGGAGATGATCGGACGGGTGAGCGGATCCCAGGTCGCAAGACGCTCACCGGCCTTGACCGACGCGCCGTCACCCACCACCACGGTGGCACCGTACGGAATCTTGTGACGTTCACGTTCGCGACGGTTATCATCAAAAATGACGATTTCACCCGAACGGGAAATAGCCACACGCTCGCCTTTGGCGTTGGTTACATAGCGCATGGTGGCGGCAAACGAGACCGTACCGGCAGACTTCGTTTCAACCGAGCTTGCCATGGCCGCACGCGATGCCGCACCACCGATGTGGAACGTACGCATGGTCAGCTGAGTACCGGGCTCACCGATCGACTGCGCCGCAATGACACCGACGGCCTCGCCACGATTAACCAGGCTACCGCGACCCAGGTCACGACCATAGCAATGAGCACACAAACCACGACGGGTTTCGCAAGTGAGCGGTGTACGGATTTTGACTTCGTCAACACCAAGGCTATCGATCACCTCGACCAGGTCTTCATCAAGCAGCGTATTGGCGACAATGACGGTTTCCTGGGTGTCAGGGTTGACGATGTCAGACGCAGTAACACGACCCAGAATGCGCTCGCGCAACGGCTCGATAACCTCACCCCCCTCGACCAGCGCCTTCATGGTGTAACCATGTGATGTGCCGCAATCGGTTTCCGTGATGACCAGATCTTGTGTCACGTCAACCAGACGACGCGTCAGGTAACCCGAGTTCGCTGTTTTCAGGGCCGTGTCAGCCAGACCTTTACGCGCACCGTGAGTTGAGATGAAGTACTGAAGTACGTTCAGACCTTCACGGAAGTTCGCAATGATCGGGGTCTCGATGATCGAGCCGTCCGGCTTGGCCATCAGGCCCCGCATACCTGCCAGCTGGCGGATCTGTGCAGCGGAACCCCGGGCACCGGAGTCGGCCATCATGTACATGGAGTTGAAGGATTCGTGGGCGATCTCGTTGCCTTCACGATCCTTGATGCGGTCGACCTTGAGGTTCTCCATCATGGCCTTGGAGATCTCGTCGTTGGCGCGGGACCACAGGTCGATGACCTTGTTGTACTTCTCACCGGCGGTTACCAGACCGGAGGCGTACTGATCCTCGATTTCCTTCACTTCGGCGGTGGCGCGCTCGATGATCTCGGCCTTCTCTTCCGGGATCTCGAAGTCGTTCACACCGATGGAGGCACCGGAGATGGTGGAGTAGGCAAAACCGGTGTACATCAGCTGGTCGGCGAAGATCACGGTTTCCTTCAGACCCACCACGCGGTAGCTGGTGTTGATCAGCTTGGAAATCGCCTTCTTGCGCAGCGGCTGGTCGACCAGGGAGAACGGCAGCCCCTTGGGCAGGATCTGGAACAGCAGCGCACGACCGGCAGTGGTCTCGACCAGACGGGTCTCGGTGGTGGAGTTGCCTTCCTTGTCGATGACGGTCTCGGTGATGCGCACCTTGATCATCGCATGCAGGGCCAGCTGGCCGGTACGGTAGGCCATCTCCACTTCGCTGATGCTGCTGAAGGCCATGCCTTCACCCTTGGCGTTCACCAGGGAGCGGGTCATGTAGTACAGACCCAGTACCACGTCCTGGGACGGCACGATGATCGGCTCACCGCTGGCGGGCGACAGGATGTTGTTGGTCGACATCATCAGCGCACGGGCTTCCAGCTGGGCCTCGAGGGTCAGCGGAACGTGGACGGCCATCTGGTCACCGTCGAAGTCGGCGTTGTACGCGGCACAGACCAGCGGGTGCAGCTGGATGGCCTTGCCTTCGATCAGCACGGGCTCAAAGGCCTGGATACCGAGACGGTGCAGGGT
>JAAYID010000061.1 GCA_012744285.1 Alcaligenaceae bacterium | reverse complement strand
TGCCAGAGGCACCTTGGGTGTCACGGCTGACTTCCAGATCGTGGGGGCGCACATAGGCGACGGCGCTGGCATGCTCTGCCTGGCTCAGCTCCGGCGCCGGAATGCGGATGCCGTCCAGTTCCATGGTGCCCCGGTGAGCCTGGCCGTGAAACAGGTTGACGTTACCCAGAAAGCCGTACACGAACGGGCTGGCCGGGTGGTCCCAGACGTCTTGTGGCGACCCGACCTGTTCGATGACGCCGGAGTTCATCAGAACGACCCGGTCGGCCACTTCCAGGGCTTCTTCCTGGTCGTGGGTGACAAAGACGCTGGTGACGTGCAGCTCATCGTGAAGGCGTCGCAGCCAGCGACGCAACTCCTTGCGTACCCTGGCATCCAGGGCGCCAAACGGTTCGTCCAGCAGCAAGACCTTGGGTTCTACCGCTAGCGCACGTGCCAGTGCGATGCGCTGGCGCTGTCCGCCCGATAACTGTGACGGATAGCGGTCGGCCAGCCAGTCAAGTTGCACCAGTTTCAGCAGGTCGGTGACCTTTTTTCGTATGACGGCCTCACCGGGGCGGGCCGAGCGGGGTTTGACGCGCAGCCCGAATGCCACATTTTCAAATACGGTCATGTGCCGGAACAATGCATAGTGCTGGAAGACGAAGCCGACATTCCGGTCTTTGACGTGCAGGTGCGTGGCATCTTCACCACTGAACGCGACCGTCCCCGTATCGGCCGACTCAAGCCCGGCAATGACCCGCAACAGGGTTGTTTTGCCGCAGCCCGACGGGCCCAGCAACGCCAGCAGTTCGCCGGAGTTGATATCCAGATTGATGTTGCGCAGGGCATGGAACTGCCCAAAGTGCTTGTTCAGATTGCGTACTTCAATGCTCATGGTCGTTCCTGAGGTAGATCAGCCAGCGTCTTCAACTCTTGTTCCATTCGCCAATGGGCGATGGTCTTGATGACCAAGGTTGCCAGAGCCAGCAAGGCCAGCAAAGAGGCAACGGAAAACGCGGCAACAGATTCGTATTCGTTGTAAAGAATTTCGACATGCAGGGGCATGGTGTTGGTTTGCCCGCGGATATGGCCCGAGACGACCGATACGGCACCGAACTCGCCCATGGCTCGGGCATTACACAGAATGACGCCGTAGATCAGCCCCCACTTGATGTTAGGCAGGGTGACCCGCCAGAACGTCTGCCAGCCCGAGGCACCCAGCACGATGGCAGCCTGCTCTTCGTCGTTGCCCTGCGCCTGCATTAATGGAATCAGTTCGCGGGCGATGAACGGGAAGGTGACGAAGATCGTGGCCAGAATGATGCCGGGAACGGCAAAGACGATCTTGATGTCGTGTTCTGCCAACCAGGGTCCAAGCCAGCCTTGTGCGCCAAAGACCAGCACGTAAATCAGGCCGGCCACGACGGGTGACACGGAAAACGGCAGGTCGACCAGGGTCGTCAGGAACGCCTTTCCTCTGAATTCATACTTGGCGATGGCCCAGGCGGCAGCGACACCGAATACCAGGTTCATGGGAACGGCGACCAGCGCGGTCAGAAGGGTCAGTCGTATCGCTGCCAGAGCGTCAGGGTGCGAAACCGCTTGCCAGTACATGGTCCAGCCTTTGCTCAGTGCCTCGGTAAAGACAGCGGCCAGGGGCAGGATTAAAAAAAGCAGCATGAAACCCAGTGCAACCGAAATGAGCAGCCAGCGTACCCAGGGTGCTTCGGTAATCGGGCCGGTGCCGTTTGTTTTATGTGTTTGTGTTGTCATCGTGCGGGTCCCGAGCGTTTCCGGTGCCAGGCTTGCAAGCCGTTGATCAGCAGCAGCATCAAAAATGAAATCACCAGCATGACGCAGGCGACCGCTGTCGCCCCGGCGTAGTCGTACTGCTCAAGTTTGCCGATGATGATCAGCGGGGTGATTT
>JAAYID010000008.1 GCA_012744285.1 Alcaligenaceae bacterium | reverse complement strand
CGTCAACCGAGGTCAAGCGCTGGAACACCTGAAACCGCCGCTCGACATCAAACAGATCAAGCTGACCCGCCACAACCTTATAGGCCGCGCAGGCCAGCGAAGACCGGACGCTGTCAGCCGCCGTGATCTGGAAGCCGGCATCGACATCCAATGAACGGTAGGCCCCACTGTCCGCCCGCTTCAGGCTGGCCAGATACCCCGGATGCGCGTGCGGTTCAAAGCACTCGGCAATAACCGTACGCCCGGAATAACCCGCCAGCGCAGAATGACCCGCCCCGGCACATGATGAACAGCCCTAGCCATTCCTGAAACGCAATGTCGCCGGTCGGCCCCCAAGACAACGATCCAGGTTTTTCAATGCCTGCATGGCAAACGGCTCATCAAACAGCCCCCCTGCAGCGGCTTGCCCTGAATCGAGGCTGCAATACGCACAGAGACACGGCATCAGCGCCTGATAAACCACCAGCTTGAGAATCCCGGGCGTCGCCAGAAAATCGCGAGACACACCAATCACGGACGATGCCAAACGCTCGGCCACCAGCAACGCCGACGGTGCATGGGTTGTGGTGTACACATTTACACCTGAACTGGCCAGATCCATGAACGCTTCGCCCGTTTCACGATCACGCACCTCACCGAGCAGCACATCCGTCATGGCCGAACGCTTGAGGGCTCTGAGTTTGGCCGAAAAACCATCATGCCGGTCTTTCGACGGATCACGACTGACAGTATTCTGGACAGCACCCGGAATCAGGTACTCGACCGGATCTTCCAGCGTCACCACCTTGCGCTCGGGCGGCAACATGGCGATCCGGGATGCCAGGGTTGTCGACTTGCCTGAACCAACCGTACCGGCAAAGACCACCGCCCCACCCTCTGACAACATGCCGCGCTCTATCATCCGGGCCTGATGGGGCAGATAGCCCAAAGCTTCCAGCGAGCTGGTCTCGCCCGCACGCGTGCGATCAAGCAAACGCAAACACACGCTGGGACCACGCTCGGCAGCCATTGACGCCCAGCGCAACAAAATGCTGCGACCATCCACCTGGCGCACAAGCGCCCCCTGCTGCTCTGTGTTGGGATCAAAAACGGCCCCATTGCCGCCACGAATATCCATCCAGGCAACAGCCAGCATTTCATTCAAGGTCGCCGTTGGAATGCGACGAAAACGCTCAGGCGCCACGTAACGGCCCTGGAGCGTAAAGCGAACTTCAGAGTCAGCCTGATCAAGCTGGACGTTGAAGTGGAGATCGCTGGCGCCATGACGTACCCCCCACTCAACCATGTCCTGGAAGGCGCCCGCCAAAGCAGAGCCCGAAACCACCGCTTCTGAACCGGAAGACACCGGAGTACCTGCCCACTGATGACGAGCAATCGACAGCAACAGCGGTGCGGCCAGAATATAGCGCTGAGGTGTTGCCAGACGCAAACCACTTGAGCAAATGCGTCGGGCCAATTCATCGGCCAGGTCACCCCCCACATGCTCGGCCAGTGCCAGGATGGCCACAGAATCATCGGCCAGCGCGACCGGACACAACTTGGCCGCCAGCCTTTCGACCCCAAGCTCAACGCTTAACGAGCGACGTATCTCGGGTCGAACCAGATGCATATCATCAGCACTGGCAATAACAACAGCATCCGTACGTTCGAATCGATCGGGTGGCACGATGGCATCACTGATGCGGTAACCGGGAAATTTAAGGTCAAGACGCCAGGCAGATTTTTTCATCGCCCCCCCTCGTGGTCGGCAGTACCAAGACATGACTCAAACAACCGGTCAGGGCCTTGCAGCGCAATACAGCGCGCACTGATCGACTTCAAACGCAACGTCGAGGCATCGGCCTTGCGACCTGCTGGCAGCGCCTGACCCTTGAGATAGATATAGGATTGTCCCTGCCAGGAAACCTCGGCCAGCAACCGTTGCCCTACCCCATAAATCGCCTGTAATTTCGGCCGTGGCTGACCTGAATCACCATGGACCTGAGGCGTCGGCGTCATCACGGTGCCCCCTGCTACCGATGCAGTACCCCTGCGCAAACGCAACGCGGCCTGCTCGGCATCAAGCCTCATCAGTTCGCGCACCAACATTTGATCGCCAAGCAATTCATTCTGAACGGATGCCGCCTGTAATGTCGCCGGTGAAGGCGAAGAACCGGACTGTGAATCTGCCCAGGCAACCGGAGGAAACACTGACTCCAGCACGACCAGTACAGCCAATGCGGCGCCCGCAGACACCGTTGGGCAAGCGGGAGCCCTGGTTCCAGGGCCAACAAAATGCGGTGCATTAACTTTGCCATTCATAACGCTCTCCTTGGGCTGACAGATTGAGACGACTTTGCGTCAGGTTTGGATGCTCAAGAACTTTCAGGGTCAAGGTCAGACGATGCCAGCGCACACCGGTCAGATTAGGCAACAAGAGACTGAACGATCGCAAAGGTCCTTCAGCTTGAAGTTGTCTACGCTGATACAACCGGAAATTATCTGGCTTTGGCAGGACATTCCCTTGCTCGTCTGACGGAGCCTGCAAAGGCACCGCGCTGGCATCGGTTGCCTTCAACGCGACAAAAGCCGCGCTGATTTGCTGAAGACTGCTCAGCCAATGCCGTTGCGAATGCAGAGCCTCGTCTACCCGGCTATCTGACAAGCGGATTGCCGCTGATGAAATTTCCCATTCAGCCTCAACGCGATCGACCGCCGGGAAACGCAACAGCCAGTTCTTTGGGGCAAGCCCCATGAGCCCGTGATTATCGGCATGGCGATCAACGCGGCGATACGACGCGATACAACGCCATGCCATACCCTGAGACCGGCAATCAGCCTGGCCCAGCTGCCAACCCGCCAGGACGACGGGTACCCGGTACAACGACTGCAAAACGACATGCATGCCCGACACGCCATGCACGGGTATACCCTCAGCCATGGCATGACGAACCCGTTCCCAAGCCTGCAGTTGCTGAGCCGATGACAACGCAGGGGCCTTGGCGTTGGTCTGGGCAAAAAAAGCGGGCAATTTGCCAGCGAACCCTATACCGGCAGACAGCGCAAGCACAGCAAGCAATCCGGCACGCCGAATCCAACGCCTGACATCATGCACGCGCTGCAGTCGTGCCTTGCTGTCGGCAGCACGAGACAGCGCATCCAGCCCGGGCAAACCGGAGGCATCAGCGGTGTCTTCAAGGCAACGCGACTGGGGGTAGGCTGCACACACCTCTGCCACAATCGGCGCGGCTTGAGCCGGATCACTGAACAACAAATCCGTACGCGCGACGACGGCCCCTTCATGAATCGCAACCAACCACCATAATGCAGGGGAAATCCCGATCACCGCCACCACCGTCCCTACCGGATGCAAGGCTGCCATGACCTGCGCGGCCGAATAGGGCAAGCCTGAATGCGTTTCTGCAGTCGTCGACAATTGAACCAGGCCCATTGCCGCAGCATGCTCGGACGCAAGTACAAAGTGGCTGGCCTGATGCCGACGGGCCTTCGCCAGTGCCTGCTGTCGGGCGTCACTCCCGAGCAAGGGCAACCAGTCCATCCCGAACACCAGAACCTTGCCGTCAATGGGCAGACAACGTACAGAATCACCTGACATGGTCAAAACCCCTCTTCAACCTGGGCCGTGATCAGAATGACGGTTTTCAACGTCTGTGACGCAGCGCGATCACTTCCCCCCAGCAACAGGGGCATGCCAGGATTCAAACGACGCGCGTCATGCTCTTCCTGGGTACGGTCGAAACCCGACACCAAGACCGGCTGCCCCGGCTGCAGTACGAGTTGCTGCACGGTACCATTGCCATCAATGGTTACCTGCTGCAACTGCAAAGGGTTGGCGGCATCGCCAAACGTCACCGATTTGAGCGGTTGCGCGACGGTATTGTCATAGGCCATTGACAATAAAATCTGGCCATTGTCCTGGGCATCGGGAATCAGGGTCAGCAACGAACCGACCGTCTCCTCTTTCTGACTGACCGAAACCGTCGGCAAGCTGCTGTCCACCCCCTGCCCCAAAGCCGTCGTCTGCACCTTGTCAATGTATGAGAACGTGGTACGCACGGCATGGGTCACAGGCCTGCGATTCAAGGTGAGCACCGGAACGCTGCTGCGCCTGACCACCTGACCCACCTGACCGAGTGCCTTGATCATGGCCTCGGACCCCTTGAATGGCCCATCAGCCAGAGCAACCCCCAAACTGGCGGCCTCGGCCAATGCTGAACCTGCAGAGGTCGCCGACGCCGCGAGGCGTGCACTGGTAAAAACGACATTCCAGTCCAGACCCGCCTCTGCATTGTCGCGACTGATCAGGGTTATTTCTTCAAAAACCAGTCGAATCCGACGTGTCAACGCCAGGTTTTCGCGTTCGAGGTAAGTCGCGATCTGGCGCAATACTTCGGGAGTATCAGTGACCACAACCAGAGAACTGGCCCCTTCTTGTGCAACAGCAACCCCGGCGCGAGTCAGGAACGGCTCTATGCGGGCCTTGATGACCGCCATCAAATCGATGGGCTCACTTTGCAACCGTGTATTCGAGCTGCTGGAAAAACCTTGGGCTTGCCCGCTGCGACTGGCCCCCAAAGAAGCCTCTGCCTGAGCCCCTTGCGCCAAGGCACGAAGATTGAAAACCCGTGTTTCAGTCCGATAGAACTCAATCCGACCCTGTTCGTAACGCCAGTTCACGCCCAAGGTTGCACCGATGCGATCAAGAATGATCGACAGTGGCTCGGACTCACCGGCAAATGACATGGTGGAGGCCGAAAGCACAGCGCCGGCTGACCCCGTCATGTCGCCGCCGGCAAGCCGGGCGGCGAACCGCTCCTGGGGTAACAAGGCTTCCGGCCGAACATACACCGGAATGCCCGTCGCCAGTGCGATACGCTGGGCAATTACCGGCAAAGGCCGAGCTTCTGACGCAAACACCAGTGTCGTCTTGACATTGGCCCGCAGGGCCAGCGGCAAGGTGACATCGCGTGCCAAAGGTTGGGGCACACCGACCAGCCAGGGACGATCCACTCGCTGGGCGGCATGACGCACACCCTCATCCGAGACGGTATCCTGGAAAATAATGTGCTGCTGCTCAACCCGGGCCTTGGTCAACCCGACGGACGCAGAGATCTGTGCGATTCTGTCTTGCAAGGCGCAACCCGGCAAAACCAGCACAATCGCCAGAAAAACAACGCTTCGGCCCCTTTTCATGCGGTCACCATCTGGGCAGTACCCCGATTGCATGGCTGGGCATACGGTACCACCCGCAATACCCGGTTGGAATAAAAACAGGGTTGCAAGGGATGACCGGCAAGCTCTGTTGATGACACCAGCGCCTGAACCGCCTCGATGAAAGGCAACTCGAACGTTGCTGCGCCAATGATGGGAATATCGACATCAACCCCCCAATGCTCGGGGCCGAAATCCCACCCGGAGGCACCCGCCCAACGCATCAATGCCAGACGTAAATTGCCGTCGGTGCGATCGACGCTGAACCGCGCTGTCAGCGCTTCGGTCTGGCTCTCACCTGAGCTTGCAGGTGTGCCCGCCAAAACATCGGCGGTGCCTGCAGTACCAACCGCCACATTCAGATCGCTTTCAAAGAACGCCTGCGGATTAACGCCAGTCGGCCCTGCATCAGCCACCCTGCCTACCTGGTCAGACCCGGTCACAGGCACGAGCGATGTTTCATGGCCTGCCGAAACATCGTCAATCGGGGTGACGACAGCAGCGGCAAAGACCGGATTGACAGAATCGACATTGGCGGCAACGGGCCTGGCGCGTCGCCCGACTGCCTGCAGATGCCCCCCACGAAACACCAGCTGCTCGGGAACCTCGTTGAGCACCACATAGGCGTTCTGCTGAACAGAGGTCAGGAGGCGGTCTTGAATCGCTGCGGAGACACCTTCCGACACAATACCGGTACGGGCAAAAATTGCCGGAACCGGTGTGCCGGCGGCAAATTGCAACCATGTCTGCAAGCCATTATCAAACACTTGCAACGGCGCAATCGATCGGTCTCCGGACAAGGCCCACTCGAAGTTGAACGGGCCTTGTCCGGGCGAGTGACCCCGCAGCGTACCCGAGCCTTCTTTTGTCGGATAAAGCGCGCTGATCGCTTGTCCGAGATCGGGAAACTGCGCACAACCCGAGACCACCACCAAAGACAGAGACAAAACCCATTTTTTACCCATCACACACGCTCCGTAACTGTAGAACTGCCCACATGCATGGCCTAATGCTCGCGCTTTATCGACAGGATCAACAGACTGGGTTGTACGAATGGGCGAATCAATCCACCTCCAGAATCATCCAATTAAAAAAATTACTCTTTTATTTTCAATGATTTAATAAAAATAAAAGCAAAAAACCAACAGCAGGTCAAACGACATGGCCCATAATCCATACGTTTCATTTAGATACACATAACATCAAATGATTTTGCTACGCTGACCCTGCCTTACCAAAGTCGTTTCACAACATCTGGCCGTTGTGCTTGCGGGCTACCCATAATCAATCCTTAAAAGCCCACACCACACTGTCACCAGGTATCTAAACCGCCAAGTCACCCTCGGGCGCACTGCACGGGGCACGGCTGACGCTGTACAGGAGGCAATACCATGAATGAAACCTTTGATCTTTTCCGAGGGCGAGCCCTGAAAATCGCGCGCCAATACGACACCGACCACATGACCTTCGCCGACCTGACGGGTATGGCCGATGACTATGCGGCAGCGTTTCATGAAGCGTTGGGGAATTCCCCCGACGAAATCCGCCAACAGGCAGCCACACGACTCCAGGAAAAGCTGCTCCAGGAGAGCAACGCCTCGGGCCATAGCACCAAAATCAGTGAAGCCCTGCTCGAGCTGGCTGCAAGCCTGAACCGCATCCCGATATACTGAACCGTGCCCTGCCCCGGTGGCCTCCCGCGCCAGGAGACGTCTAGAATACAGGCATGAAAATTGCAATCATTCTGGTCAGCATCCTGTCCATGGCGGCCACTATTCGCTGGCTTATCTACAAACACGACACCACTCCAGGAGGTATGCCATTGCGGCAAAAACTCAATATTCTGGTGACCAGTCTGGTGACCGGTATCGTGGTGTACTTCGGTCTTCTTCTGTTGGCCTTGGCCTGGATGACGCTGCGTTAACCCGCGTGTAACGACAGCCGGTACAATAGATGGGTTACTTCACTTTTTTTGAATTATCTTGAACCCGTCTCAACAAGAATCCTGGGGTTTTCTGCACCCCGAATGCTTTGGCGACAAAGCCCTGCTGTTTTTTAGCTGGGACTTGGCCAAAACCATTGAACAGCAATTCAGGCTGCACGCTGAATCAAGCGTCGGGACGAAGCTGTATGAAGCACAAAAAGCTGTCGACAGGCTGTTGAACCAGTACGTTCAGATCCAGGCCAACCCTGCCGCCTTTGAGGGACAGAGCATCGTCCTGCAACTTGAGCAAGACGAAAATGATGCCGAGGCACCCGCGGTTCTGTCGCTTAAAACCTCACCCGAACTTGAAGAGAAAATACTGGCTGCCCAAGCCAAGATGCAAAGCTCGCAAAGCGTTAACTGATCGTCGTCAAACGATCGCGGGCCCCGACCGGGGCCCGCGATCACAAGCGGAATAACAGCAACGCCTTAGATTTTGCGTGCCAGCTGGGCGGCAAGCCCGATATACGAGCGCGGTGTCATGGCCAGCAACCGTGCCTTGGGCTCGGCAGGCAAGTCAAGCCCCTGAATGAATTCAGTCAGCCCTTGCTGATTGATCCCCTTGCCACGGGTCAAGGCCTTGAGCTGCTCGTAAGGCTGCGGCAAACCATACCGACGCATCACTGTTTGCACGGGTTCTGCCAGGACTTCCCAGCAATTATCAATATCGGCATCAATCGCCGCAGCATTCAGCTCAAGCTTGTTCAAACCACGCAGACAGGCATCCCACGCCACGGCACAGTACCCGAAACCCACACCGAGATTACGCAAAACAGTGGAGTCGGTCAGGTCACGCTGCCAGCGCGATACGGGCAGCTTCTCGGACAGGTGGCGCAGAACCGCATTGGCCAGACCAATGTTGCCTTCGGAGTTTTCGAAGTCGATGGGGTTTACCTTGTGTGGCATGGTCGAAGACCCCACTTCACCCTCTTTCAGCCGCTGCTTGAAATAACCCAGCGAAATATAGCCCCAGATATCACGATTCAAGTCGAGAATAATGGTATTGGCACGCGCAACCGCATCGAACAAGGCTGCCATCCAGTCGTGTGGCTCGATCTGGATAGAAAACTCGTTTTGCTCAAGACCCAGGCCGGAGAGAACACGCGCACTGAACGCGGGCCAGTCAATTTCCGGATAGGCGGAAAGGTGTGCGTTGTAATTGCCGGTAGCCCCGTTCAGCTTGGCCAGCGGGCGAACCGCCGCTACCGCCGCAATCGCACGATCGAGACGCGCAACCACATTGGCGAATTCTTTACCCATGGTACTCGGACTGGCTGGCTGGCCGTGCGTGCGGGACAACAAGGGCTGATCGGCATGCGTATGTGCAAGTTCCCGCAGCTTGGCAGCGAGCCCGGTCAGGGCTGGCACCAGAAACCCGTCGCGCGCGCGCGTCAGCATCAACGCATGCGACGTATTGTTGATATCCTCGGACGTACACGCAAAATGAATGAATTCAGCGGCAGCCGCCAGCTCGGGGCTGTCTGCGACCTTTTCTTTCAGCCAGTACTCCACTGCCTTGACATCATGGTTAGTGACTTTTTCGATGTCTTTGATACGGGCTGCATCCGCTTCCGAGAAATTCTCGACCAGTGCAAGAAGTTGCTGACGCGCACCGGCACTGAACGCGGGCAGCTCGGGCAAACCGGCCTCGGACAAACCGATCAGCCAGGCGACCTCAACCTCAACACGGTGAGCCATGAAACCGGCTTCAGAAAGGGTTGCCCGCAGGGGGTTGCCCTTGGCCGCATAACGCCCGTCAAGTGGCGAAAGTGCATTAAGTTGACTAAGTTGATCGGCGATTTGCATTACGGCTCACGTAGAAAAAAACAAGCCGGGATTTTACCACCCGGGCTCTTTTGTTGGATATAACGAACACTGCAGTCACCAGGGCGATGACAGGGCAAATTCAACCCGCCTCCCTTCATTAACGGCAAGCTATCCCTGCTATACTTTTTTGACCCTTCACTTTCCTGATGCGCCATGAAACTCCTCGGTTCAATGACCAGCCCTTTCGTTCGTAAAGTTCGCGTCGTAATGGTCGAAAAAAAGCTCGAATTTGAATTCGTGCTTGAAGATGTCTGGGCTGCAGATACCAAAATCCAGGAATTCAATCCGCTGGGTAAAGTGCCCTGTCTGGTTACCGACGACGGGGGCAGCCTGTACGACTCGCGCGTCATTGTCGAATACCTGGACACCCTCTCGCCGGTAGGTCGCCTCTTGCCTCAAGGCAATCGCGACCGCACGGCAACAAAATGCTGGGAAGCCATTGGCGACGGCGTGCTTGATGCCGGTGTCAGCATCGTTGTCGAAGGCCGACGGCCCGAACACCTGCGCAGCGAAGACTGGGTCAATCGGCAACACAAGAAAATCATTTCAGCACTGAATGCCATGGAACGTGGTGTATCACAGAACCATTTCTGCATGGGGGTGAATTTCAGTCTTGCTGATGTTTCGGTTGGCTGCGCGCTGGGCTTTCTGGATTTCCGCATGCCCGACCTGAACTGGCGCGAAAACCACCCCAATCTTGCCGCGCTTTATGAACGCCTGATGGCCCGCCCCTCATTTGCAACGACAGTACCCAAACTGACGGCTTGATTACACGCGGCTTGGGTACAGGTAAGGGCTTTACGTAATAATGCCGCCCCCCAGGCAAATATCACCGTCATACAGTACGGCAGACTGGCCGGGCGTTACAGCCCACTGGGGTTGCTCGAATGCCAGCGTGAACCGGCCATTTTCGACAGACTCGAGCCGACAACCTGCATCGCTCTGGCGATAGCGCGTTTTTGCACCATACCCCCCCGGAGCCGGGGGCCGGCCGGCAACCCAGCTGGCATCCTGAGCGGCAAGCCCGTGCTGCAGTAACCAGGGGTGGTCATGCCCCTGAACCACATACAACACATTCTTTTCAAGATCTTTGCGTGCGGTATACCAGGCTTGCGCGGTACCGTCGGCATCCTGGTGCCCTTTCACGCCGCCAATACCCAGGCCCTTGCGCTGGCCCAGGGTATAAAACGCAAGACCGTGATGCTTCCCCACTTTTTTACCGTCCGGAGTCATGATGGGCCCCGGCTGTGTCGGCAAATAACGGTTGAGAAACTCGCGAAACGGCCGCTCACCGATGAAGCAAATACCCGTGGAGTCTTTTTTTGCGGCATTGGGTAGACCCAGTTCAAGTGCAATTTTCCGCACTTCCGACTTGGGAATCTCACCGAGCGGAAACAGGGTTTTCGATAATTGGGCCTGATTCAGGCGATGCAAAAAATAGCTTTGATCCTTGGAGGCATCAAACGCCTTGAGCAGCTGGAACTCAAGACCTTCCGGTGTTTCAACCGACCTGACACGGGCATAGTGACCGGTTGCAATACGCTCTGCTCCCAGTGACATCGCATGATCAAGAAACGCCTTGAACTTGATTTCAGCGTTGCACAACACGTCGGGATTGGGCGTACGACCGGCTGAATATTCGCGCAAGAACTCGGAAAACACCCGGTCTTTATATTCAGCAGCAAAATTGACGGCCTCAATTTCGATACCCAGCAGGTCTGCCACACTGGCCGCATCGATCCAGTCTTGCCGTGACGAACAGTACTCGGAATCATCGTCGTCTTCCCAGTTTTTCATAAACAGGCCGATAACCTCGTAACCTTGCTGCTTGAGCAGCCAGGCGGATACTGACGAATCCACACCGCCCGACATCCCGATAACGACACGACCTTTTACTGATGACGAATTAACCATAACTGCCTGCTGACAAGCGACAAAATCACGTGTCGTGGAAAATGAACAAACCGGAAAACTGGCGCAGCGCGACGCCGCTGCGTGGGCATCAGGCGTCGAGCGCGCTGGAAACAGCCTCGCGACGCTTCTTGACCGCATTGGCCAGGCGCTCGAGCATCTGGACCGACGCATCCCAGGCCACACAGCCGTCAGTGATGCTCTGCCCGTAGACAAGAGGCTTGCCCGGTTCGTGATCTTGACGGCCTTCAACCAGATGGCTTTCGATCATGACACCAAACAGACGCTCATCGCCGCCTTCAACCTGACGGGCAACGTCGTCGATAACAGCAGGCTGATTCCGGTAGTCTTTATTGCTGTTGGCATGACTGGAATCAATCATGATACGCGGACGCAGACCCGACTTGGCCAGCACCGTCGACGTTTCCTCAACATGGGCCGCATCATAGTTAGGCTGTTTGCCGCCGCGCAAAATGACATGACAGTCTTCATTGCCAGCGGTGGAAACGATAGCAGAATGGCCACCTTTGGTGACGGACAGGAAATGATGGGGTTGTGATGCGGCCTTGATGGCGTCAACGGCAATTTTAATGTTGCCATCCGTGCCATTCTTGAACCCGACCGGACACGACAAGCCCGACGCTAGTTCGCGATGAACCTGGCTTTCGGTGGTACGCGCACCAATCGCCCCCCAGGACACCAGGTCAGCAATGTATTGCGGCGTGATCATGTCAAGGAATTCACAACCGGCCGGCAAACCCATGCTGTTGACCTGCAACAGCAATTCACGCGCAATACGCAGACCCAGATTGATGTTGAAACTGCCATCGAGCTTGGGATCATTGATCAGGCCCTTCCAGCCCACAGTCGTTCGAGGTTTCTCGAAATAAACACGCATGACGATTTCAAGTTCACCTTTGAAGCGCTCGCGCTGCTCTTTGAGGCGACCTGCATATTCAAGGGCTGCATCGACATTGTGAATCGAGCATGGACCAATGACGACCACCATGCGATCGTCAGTGCCATGCAAAATATTATGGATGGCGGTACGGGATGCATGGACGGTCGACGAGACATCATCAGTTGCCGCGAATTCGCGCATGATATGCGCTGGCGGACTGAGCTCTTTGATTTCTCGGATACGTAGATCATCGGTGTTGTGTGGCACTTGCGACTCCTGAAACGATACAAAAAAAGCCGCCTAGCGATGCTGGCGGCTTTTTGGGAATTTTACTTGCTACGAGGTAATACGCTTCTTCCCTTCCCCCACCAGACGTGTCGGAAAAGTATAAAAGTAGAAGAAGAAAAACGAGGTAGCGCGGTACATGATTAGCAATCCTAGCACAGGAAACACTGAACCAGCAACCCTTAAAAAACGTTGCAAAGGCCACGCCTTCGCAACGAAAACAAACCAGCACGGCAGTAACCGATCAGGCGGCGACAACGCGGCCGTGTGGCTCGAGAGGAACAAACTGCTTGCGTGTTGCAAGATATTCGGGACGCGGCCGCAAACCATTTTTCGGGGCTTCCAGCGTATTTTCAATGCTGTTGTAAACCATGAACACATTGGCACGCGCCCAGGGTGAAATGTTGCTGGCCGACCCGTGCAT
>JAAYID010000060.1 GCA_012744285.1 Alcaligenaceae bacterium | reverse complement strand
GATCCCGCCCAGGCACAACAGCAGCGAGAGTACCGAACCGGCACGTTGCAGCTGCCCGTTTGGCTGTCCCAGGCTGGCCAACGCGGCAACGACAGCAATGACTAGAAAGATCAGCCGTTGAAAGACACACCAGGCGCATGGACGCATGTCAAAAACGTGCTGTGAGACGAGCGCGATGACGACAGCGCCCAGGCTGGCCAGGGCAATCAGACGAAGAAGGGTGCGGTTAGAAGGCATGAGTTGAAGGTGCGGCTTAAAGGAATGGGTTGAAGATATTCGGCGACTCAATGACTTTGGGCGTCTGGATTGAACAGGCAGCGTTATTGTCAGGTGCCAAATGCGTCGCTGAGCTGCCCCAGCAGATTACGTTCGAATTGTAGCTGGGTACGGGGGTTTTCCAGCACGTCACCCTCAATCATGAAAACGTCTTCAACACGGTCACCCAGGGTCAGAATCTTGGCCATTTTCAAATCAATGCCGCTACGGGCGAGCACACGGGCCAGGCTGTAGAGCAGCCCCGGGCGATCAGAGGCGGTCAGCGCCAGGCGCCACGAGCGCGAATTCTCGTCGGGTTGCAGTGAAATGTTCGGGACGATGGGAAAGACTCTCGAGCGTCGTGAAATCCGGCTTCGTACCTGGCTGGCCGGTCGTTCAGGCGGCAACGGGTGACCCAGTGCAAGCGCAGTGGCCAATTCGTGCTCAATGAGGGTGGCCCATGACCGGTAATCGGTATCCTGGTTGGGCAATAGCACAATGAAACTGTCGAGTGCCCAGCCATGGCGCGTTGTATGGATACGGGCGTCCTGGATGCTGAGGGTGTGCTGGTCAAAATAGCCGCAAATGGCAACAAAGAGGTCAGGGCGGTCTTTTATGTAGACCATGACTTGCAGGCCCTGGTTTTGACCGATGACGCGTGCCTTCACGACCGGTTCAGGGGCCTCAACCCGGTGATACAAGTGGCGGGTATGCCAGGCAATTTCGGAAGCGTCATGGCGAAGGAAGTACGCGACATCCAGTTCCTTCCAGAACGCTTCACGGGTTTCATCCCGCAAGCCGAGCAAACGGATTTCCGCAGCGGCTTCTTCTTTGCGGCGTGCCAGAACGGTGCCGGTATCCGGAGGGTTGCCGCCCAGAGCCTCGTGAGTCAGGTGATACAGGTCTTCCAGCAACTTGCCCTTCCATGAGTTCCAGACTTTGGGGCTGGTGCCCCGGATGTCGGCGACGGTCAGCAAGTAAAGGGCGGCCAGCCGCCGTTCGGTCTTGATACGGGCAGAAAATTCGTGAATGGTATGCGGATCGGTCAGGTCACGTTTCTGGGCAAATGACGACATGCTGAGATGTTCGCGCACCAGAAACACCACCAGGTCGGTATCTTCGGCTGAAATATTGTGCTGTTTGCAGAAACGCAGGGCGTCTTTGGCACCCAGTTCGGAATGGTCACCCCCACGACCTTTGGCGATGTCGTGATACAAGGCTGCAATATAAAGTAGCCAGTGGCGGTCCATATCGGCCACCAACTGGCTGGCCAGAGGAAATTCCTGCGCGTGTTCGGGCATGGTGAAACGGCGAAGGTTGCGAATCACGCGCAGCGTGTGCTGGTCTACGGTATAGGCGTGGAACAGGTCGTGCTGCATTTGCCCGACAATCTTGCGAAACTCGGGCAGGTAGCGCGGCAAGATATTCAGCAAGGTCATGCGACGCAGGGCGTGAACGATGCCGCGTGGCTGCTGGAAAATCTGAAGGAACAGGTAACGGTTTACGGGATTGCGCCGGAACTGCGTGTCAATCTGGCGTCGGGCGTGCCACATGGCACGCATCACCTGGGCGGACAGTCCTGTCAGGTCCGGACGCTCTTGCATCACCAGAAAGGCGCGTAGCAGCAAGGTCGGGTTACGTTCAAGCGCATCTGGACGTCTGATATCCAGGCGGTTGTGACGGATGCAAAAGTCGTCGTCGATGATGCTGTCCGAGTTGGCCGGTGGCGGGAACAGGCGCTCTTCAAAGGTCTGCATCAGTATCGTATTGAGCTGATTGACCACGCGAGCCGCCCAGTAATATCGTTGCATCAGCAGTTCGCTGGCGCGACGGGTTTTGGTGGCCTCGAATCCGTAAATTTTTGCCAGTGCCGGTTGCAGATCGAAAAGCAGGCGGTCTTCACGGCGACCAGCGAGCAGATGCAGTTCGATGCGCAGTCGCTTGAAGGCCAGTTCGGCCCTGCGAAGGGCCCGGTATTCGGCGGGCGTCAGCAGGTCGGTTTGACCAATTTCGCGCCAGGTCTGGCCGATGCCGCTGGCCTGGGCAATCCATAAAATAACCATCAGGTCGCGCAATCCGCCCGGGGCTTCCTTGCAATTGGGCTCCAGTGCGTAGGGGGTATCCTGGTGGCGGGCATGCCGTTGTTGCATTTCGGCGCGCTTGGCCTGGAAAAATGCCTGGGGGTCGCGCTGTTCGGCCATGGCGGTCTGAAGGGCCGCCAGCAGTGGTTTGTTGCCGGCCAGCCACCGCACCTCCATCAGGGCTGTTTCCACCGTGATGTCATTGGCGGCTTCCCGGCGGCAATCTTCAAGGGTGCGCACACTGTGACCGACATCAAACCCCAGGTCCCATAGTGCAGTGACCAAGGCTTCAAGCAAGCCTTGGTCGTTTTGATCGGGTTCTCGCGCCAGCAGTATCAGAACGTCGATATCTGACCATGGGAACAGCTCACCGCGCCCATAGCCGCCGACCGCTGCCAGGCAGGCCCCTTTCGGCAACGGTGTGACTTTCAGGATGTCGCGCAGGGTCTGGTCGGTGACGCGTCGCAGTCCGCCCAGAAGTTT
This sequence comes from Alcaligenaceae bacterium, assembly GCA_012744285.1. GTDB lineage: Bacteria > Pseudomonadota > Gammaproteobacteria > Burkholderiales > Burkholderiaceae_B > Neopusillimonas > Neopusillimonas aromaticivorans. Next base: position 2,153 of record JAAYID010000060.1, on the reverse strand, counting down.
TTCTGGTCGCACATGCTTGCGGTAGCTCTCGATGACATCGTTGCGACGAGCTTTGTATGTATCCCGGAGGTGTTGCAGTGTGGAAGGGGTCATGAAGCGGCAGACCTGTCGTTTGGGTCAAACCGCTATTTTCGATGACTTGGCCGCTACTGACAAACCACCCTGGCTAGTTTGCAGCCCGTGATGTTGCGAGACGGGCAGGATGGTGTCCTGAAGGAAGCCGGTTCTGGGCGGATGATCTGTTATCGGTGTCCACCCAGCGGGCATCGGCATCCAGATCATTGGACCCGTCATCGGCCAGCCTGAAGCGGGCAACCGTGCGGCTGAGTGTGACCGCCTGGTCATACATCGCAGCAGCGGCAGCAGCAGACTCTTCAACCAGCTCGGCATTTTGTTGGGTTGTGCTGTCCATCTGGGATATGACGCGATTGATCTGTTCGATACCTGAGGTTTGTTCCTGGCTGGCTTGGGCAATTTCCTGCATGATGTCGGTGACGCGCCGCACACTGTCGACGATCTCCTGCATGGTCTGGCCGGCATCTGCGACCAGTCGACCACCTTCATCTACTTTGTGTACCGAGTTGCTGATCAGTGCGGAAATTTCTTTTGCTGCAGATGCCGATCGTTGGGCCAGTGTACGGACCTCTGAAGCAACGACCGCAAATCCTTTGCCGTGTTCACCGGCACGCGCCGCCTCTACCGCCGCATTCAGGGCCAGAATGTTGGTCTGGAATGCGATGCCGTCGATGACGCTGATGATTTCCGAAATCTTGCGTGAGGACTCGTTGATGCCGCCCATGGTCTGAACCACTTTTTCAACCGCTTCGCCGCCTTTGATGGCAACAGCCGACGCTGTCAGGGCCTGGGTATTGGCCAGGGCAGCGCTGTCGGCATTGCGTTTGACCGTATCTGTAAGTTCGATCATGGTGACTGCCGTCGATTGGAGCGACTCGGCCTGCGATTCCGTACGGCTGGCCAGGTCACGGTTGCCGTCGGCAATTTGTGATGATGCCAGTTCAATGGCATGCGTGCCCTCGTTCACCTGGCGAACGATATTTGCCAGACTGTCACGCATGGCTTTCATGGTAGCCACCAGGCTTGATGTGTCATCGCGCGTTGTCTGAATGGCTGTTGACAGGTCGCCTGCGGCGATGCGGCGCGCAATGTCGACCGCATAAGACAGCTCACCGCCCAGTTGTCGCAACAGCGACCGGGTGAGGACAAATGCCACTATGGTGCCCAGCAAGATGGTCAAGGCGGTCAGCAGTGTCTTGACCATCATGAAGTTGGCCGTAATGCCACGAACCTTGTCTCCCAGTGTCTGGTTGACCGCTTCCAGACCGTCGATCATCTGGTTGATTGCTGCCAGCCAGGCAACAAATGCCGGCGCAAGCTGTTTATTGATCAGTGCAGAAGCGTCCGCTGTACGACCTGCACGAGCCAGGGTAATGGCCTGCTCGATCAACGGCAGCGTTTCCCGTTCAATGCGCTGGATATTGGCAAGATAATCGCGTTCTTGATCTGTAAGGTTTTCGTCGGCGCTGAAGACCTGATTCAGGCTGCTGGCCGCCCGCTCATAACTTTGGGCCAGCGTCCGGATGTCCTGGATGTGTCGATCAATCTGTGCCGGCGATTCGGCCAGAACGAGATCACGGACGGAAATGGCGCGATCATGCACGCTGCCGCGAAAATTGATGGCTTGCCGCATTTTTGCTGCATTGACATCGTTGATGGTGCCCAGCAAACCTTCAACCTGATGAACTCGGGCAATGCCGAAAACGGCAAGCACAATCATCAGAACCATCAGAAATGAAAAACCCAGCATCAGCTGAGTCCTGATTTTCAAGCGACTGAACATGGTGATCTCTTCAAAATTGACCTGCTATATCGGTGCATTTTCGAGACAAATCTCGATGCGTACAATCAGTATAGGGCTTAACGGTAAAATTTCGGGTCAATTAAACGGCAGGTCATGCAGACCAACCGCTTAATATCGGGTCATAAGCGGTTCAAATGAAGGCAGTGTGGCATTTTGTCATCATGTTGTCACGAATGCCGGAGGTGCCGGCATGCCGGGTGAGACCGTCAGGATTTCATATCCTGAGTCAGTAACCAGCACGCTGTGTTCCCATTGTGCAGACAGGCTGTGATCG
>JAAYID010000007.1 GCA_012744285.1 Alcaligenaceae bacterium | reverse complement strand
GACGATTTGTTGCGTCAGGTGGCCCGACGCCTGACGCAATGCGTGCGCGAGGCCGATACCGTGGCCCGTCTTGGGGGTGACGAGTTTGTCATTATCGCAGGCGGTATCACTGATCGCGGCGTCATTCGCCGTATCTGCGAACAGGTACTCCAATCGTTGGCCAAGCCTTATCGTCTTAAAGAGCAAACCGCGTATGTGTCTGCCAGCGTGGGGGTGGCGTTTTACCCCGGCGATGCCAGTGACGCTGCGCGCTTGATGCGTCATGCCGATCTGGCCATGTATGCGGCCAAAGATGCCGGCAGAAGCCAGTTTCGTTTTTACGACGTCAAAATGCACGAGGCCGTGCGTGAACGCTGGAAACTGGCACGTGACTTGTTGGGGGCCCTTGAAAAGGGCGAATTTGTCCTTCATTACCAGCCCGTCATCGATCTTAAAACCGGGCGTATTGCCAAGGCCGAGGCCTTGATACGCTGGCGTCATCCCGAGCGGGGGTTCGTCAGCCCCGCCTTGTTCATCCCGTTTGCCGAAGACAACGGCCTTATTATCAATATCGGGAACTGGGTTTTTGAAGAAGCTACACGCCAGATGGTCGAGTGGCGGTCCATGGGGTACGATGGCTTCAATGTGGGTATCAATGTGTCACCGATCCAGCTCAGGGGTGAAGGCCTTGATCATACGCAGTGGTTGCAGCATCTGGCCAATTCTGGTCTTGAACCCGAACGCATTGTGGTCGAACTGACCGAGCGCGTCCTGATGGATGTCGCACCGGTGGTCACTGAAAAACTGCTGGGGTTTCGGGATGCCGGGGTACAGGTTGCGCTGGATGATTTTGGTACCGGCTATTCGTCGTTGTCGTACCTTAAAAAGTTCGATATCGACTACCTGAAAATCGATCAGTCGTTTGTGCGCAATTTGTCACTTGAGTCTGAAGATATGGCGCTTTGTGAAGCGATGATCATGATGGCACACAAACTGGGCCTGCAGGTTATTGCCGAAGGGGTGGAAACCGAAACCCAGCGCGACTTGCTGATCGGGATCGGATGTGATTTTGGTCAAGGATACCTGTTTTCACGCCCGGTACCCCCTGATGAATTTACCCGTTTGCTGGCCCAGGGCTCGATTTCGCTGGCGAAAGCCGCCGGTTGACAGCACCCAGACCGACGATCGCCAGGCCCAGTACCAGTATGGGCCCGTTGCCCCAGCGCACATAAGGGGTCAGGCCTTGTGCCCCTTGCACCTCAACGTCAAGCACGCCCATCTGGTGGTCGGGCAGTACCGCACGAACGGTACCGTCGGCATCGATGGCCGCGGTCATCCCTGTGTTGGTGGCGCGCAGCATGGGCCGCGCTGTTTCAATGGCACGCAGGCGCGATATTTGCAGGTGCTGCTGCAGCGCCCATGATTTCCCGAACCAGGCCAGATTACTGACATTGACCAGCAGGCTGGCACCGGGCTGCTCTGTGGTGCCCCACCGCACGGCCTGGATGATTTCCTCGCCAAACACGTCTTCGTAGCAAATATTGGGTGCAATCCGTTGGCCAGCCAGCTCAAACGGTGGTTGGCTCTGTTTGCCCCGGTCAAAGTCACCCAGCGGTATGTTCATGGCATCGACAAACCAGCGAAAGCCGGGCGGAATGAATTCGCCAAACGGCACCAGGTGGTGTTTGTCGTAGCGCAAATCGATTTGGCCCTGATGCAGGGTTTCTGGCGTGGTCGTGCCGTTGAATGCAATGACGCTGTTGGTATAGTGCTGCCGGCCATCGGGTGACGTATTCAGCGGAGCCCCCATCACGATGGTGGCATTGCGTTGGCGTGCAATATCGACCCACCGTTGCCAGGTTTGTGTGGCCAGCCGGTTCTGGAAAACCGGCATGACGGTTTCAGGCAGGATGATGACCGAGGGCGGAGCACCGCCTTCTTTCGGGGGCAGACCGGCCATATGAAGGTAGGCGTTAATGCCGTTTTGCAGGTGGGCGGGGTCAAACTTTACCGCTTGGGGAATATTGCCCTGAACCAGGCGAACCATGATCGGGTCACCATAGGGCTGTGACCATTGCAGCTGGCCCAGACCGGCACCCGCCAGTACAAGAGCGATGGCGCAGGCAACGGTTAGGGCGGCGGGGGTTTCATTGGCGCTGCGCTGAGACTTGATGAGCAAGGCAATGGCCCCAGCCACAAAGGCGGCCAGCCAGGCCAGGCCATACACGCCAAGTACCGGTGCCCAACCTGACAGCGGACCATCAACATGGCCGTATCCGGCATTCAGCCAGGGGAAGCCGGTAAACAAGGTGCCGCGCAGCCACTCGAGCAGCATCCAGCACGAAGCCCACAGGGCGACAGCAAAAAGAAACCCGGTAAATCGACCCGTCGGGGGTGAGTCGGTGGAGAGAGGCCCAAGGGCGAGCGGTTTTCTGGCCAGAAGCCATGTCAGGCCGCACGCGATGCTGCTGAAGGTGGCCAGCCCCAGCCCCATGACCAGTACCGCTGCGATGGCCATGGCCGGCGGCATGCCGCCATAGGTGTGCAGGCTGAAAAAGATCCAGTACAAACCCAGGGTGAAATTACCCAGGCCAAAAAGCAGGCCGCTGAAGGCCGCACTGCGTGTCGATCTGGCGCGCCAGACCCAGAGCGCAAGGAAGGACAGGGTCAGGACCTGAACATATGGCAGCAGCCAGACGGGCAGGGGTCCATCGGAAAAGCTGAAGGCGTGCGCCGCCCCGATGAGCAGGGGCTGCAGCGTGCGCCGGGCACTGTTCAGGCGGGCCAGACGAGGGTTAGTCATGGGGTGGTGTGAGCAAGGAGTTCTCGTCGTGCTGGATGTTGATCCAAAGTACCCGCATTGCGTCGGCTCCGACCACGGTGATGTTCAGACCTTCGCGGTTGACGGTGTCGCCACGCTTTGGGATATGCCCGAGTTCTGCGGTGATCCAGCCCCCGAGGGTGTCGTATTCATCATTTGGCAGGGTGGTGTTGAAGGCACGATTAAAGACATCGATTTCGGTAATGCCCATGGCGCGCCAGTTGTTGCTGCCCGTCTGGAAGATGGTTTTTTCTGCTTCTTCGTCGTATTCGTCTTCGATGTCGCCAACAATCTGTTCGAGTACGTCTTCCATGGTGACCAGACCCGCCGTGCCGCCATGTTCGTTAATGACGATGGCCAGATGATTGCGGTTGTTGCGGAATTCGTGCAGCAATACATTCAAACGCTTGGATTCAGGGATGAAAACAGCCGGCCGGATCAGGGGACGCAGGTCAATGGATGGATTGGTGATGGTCAGCAACAAATCTTTGGCAAGCAAAATGCCGACAATGTTGTCACGATCGTTTTCGTAGATAGGGAACCGGGAGTGCGCTGTCTCGATGATTTCAGGCAACAGCTCGGACAAGGGCTTGCTGATGTCAAGCATGTCCATTCTGGAACGCGGCACCATGATATCGCCCGCTGTCTTGCTGGCCACATCAAGGGCACCGGCAATCATGGTAAATGAATCGGCATCAATGATTTCGCGTTCGTGGGCCGCTTGCAGGAGTTCGCGGATATCTTCACGGTCTTCGGGCTCGGCACGGATGCGCGAAACGAGTCGTGCCAGCAGTGATTTGGACGCCGGTTTACCCGGTCGAGGTTCAGTATCGGGGGATTGTGAGTCGGACATTGTCACGAGGACGAGTTTAGGGAATCCCAAGCATAACGGAAATTTGTGACGATTTCAGGGTGGCGCGTTGTCAGGCGATATAGGGGTTTGCGATATGCAAGCGGGCCAGCAGTTCAATTTCCAGCGCCTCCATTTCGCTGGCCTGATCGTCGTCAAGGTGGTCGTAGCCCAGCGAGTGCAGCAGGCCGTGCAGCGCCAGATGCGCGGCGTGGTGTTGCAGTGTCTTGTGTTGTGCAAGGGCTTCGGATACGAGTACGGGGTAGCACAACACAATGTCGGCACGAAGGGTGCCCAGCGGGTCGGTACCGTATTCAAAGGTCAGGACATTGGTGGCGTAGTCCTTTTGCCGGAATTGCCGGTTCAGGGCCTGACCTTCATCGGCATCAACGATGCGCAGGCTGATTTCAATACGCTGGATGTCGAGTTCAAACTGCTTTGACACGTAGCTTACGGCCCCTTTCAGCCAGCTGCGCAGACGCCAGCGCGGCAGTTCAGGGGCTGCTGTGCCGTATTGAACCGAAAGACCGAATTCAGGGGTGGTGACTGGCATTGGCTTTTTCGTAGGCATCAACAATACGGGCGACCAGGGGATGACGTACCACGTCGCGGCTGGTAAAGCGGGTGGTGGCGATACCCTGGACCGAGTCCAGGACCTCAAGGGCATGCGTCAGACCGCTGGGGTGGCCTTTGGGCAGGTCAATTTGCGACGGGTCGCCATTGATGACCGCTTTACTGCCGAAACCGATACGGGTCAGGAACATTTTCATTTGTTCCGGCGTAGTGTTCTGGGCTTCGTCGAGAATCACAAACGAATGATTAAGAGTGCGGCCGCGCATGTAAGCCAGCGGCGCGATTTCAATCGTCTGTTTCTCGAAAAGTCGTTGCACTTTTTCAAAGCCCATCAGGTCGTACAGGGCATCGTAAAGCGGGCGCAGATAGGGGTCGACTTTCTGGGCCAGGTCGCCTGGCAAAAAGCCCAGGCGTTCGCCGGCTTCGACAGCCGGGCGGGTAAGGACCAGGCGTTGAACGGAATCGCGCTCAAGGGCATCGATGGCGCAGGCGACAGCGAGCCAGGTTTTCCCGGTGCCCGCAGGGCCGACGCCAAAGGTGATGTCGTGCTTGAGGATGTTGTTGAGATAGTCACGCTGGCGTGGCGTACGCGGGCGCAGGTCGGTGCGGCGTGTACGCAAGACCAGGTCCATGCTCAGGTCATCGACTGGCGGCAGTTCTGGCAGTTCGGGTGCTTTGGCAACGGGTTCCGGTTCAAGCTGTGTTCGGCCAGCCCCGAGCTCAACCAACCCAAGCTGAATGTCGTCGATGGTCAGTGCTTTGTGCACGGCGCGATCATGAAACCACTGTACGGCATTGCGGGCTGCCTGTGCCTGTTCTCCCTCGATGGTGATCTGGCTGCCACGGCGGTTCAGTGAAACGTTCCAGCCGTCGGCAATCTGGCGCAGATTTTCATCCAGGGGGCCACACAGGTTGGCCAGGTGCATGTTGTCGCCTTCAAGGCGCAAGGTGACGGGCTTGTTGCGTCGGGCTCGTGTCATGTATGCAGTTCGCCTTTCAACGTATTGGTATTGGTTTGGGTGACCTTGACATCAACCATGTGTCCGATCAGGTGGGCCGGTGCCGGGAAGTTGATGATCCGGTTGTTTTCGGTGCGCCCCATCAGTTCGTTGGGGTCGCGCCGCGAGGGCCGTTCCGCCAGTACCCGTTGCACGCTGCCGACCATGCCGGTACTGATGGCTGCGGCATGCTCATTGATAAGGGCCTGCAGGCGGTAAAGGCGTTCAAGCTTCTGTTCTTTGGTGGTGTTGTCTTCAAGGTCGGCAGCCGGGGTACCCGGCCGGCGTGAATAGATGAATGAGAATGACTGGTCAAAACCCACATCGCGGATGAGCTTGAGGGTTTGTTCGAAGTCTTCCTCGGTTTCGCCGGGAAATCCGACGATGAAGTCTGACGATAGCGTCATGCCTGGCCGCGCTGCACGCAGCCGCCGCACGATGGATTTGAATTCGATGCCGGTATAGCCGCGCTTCATGGCCGCCAGGATGCGATCGCTGCCGGCCTGGACTGGCAAGTGCAGGAAGGGGACCAGTTTGGACAGGTTGCCGTGGGCCTCGATAAGGCGCGAGGTCATTTCTTTCGGATGCGATGTCGTGTAGCGAATACGTTCGATGCCGGGGATATCGTGTATGTATTCGAGCAGCATGGCGAAGTCGGCAATGTCGCTGGTGTCGCCCATGGGGCCACGATAGGCATTGACGTTTTGCCCGAGCAGGGTGATTTCTTTGACACCCTGGTCGGCCAGGTCGGCCACTTCGGTCAGGACATCGTCGAACGGGCGCGAGATTTCTTCACCCCGGGTATAGGGAACCACACAGAACGTGCAGTATTTGCTGCAGCCTTCCATGATCGACACAAAGGCCGTCGGGCCATCAATGCGCGCCGGCGGAAGCGCGTCGAATTTTTCAATTTCAGGGAAGCTGATGTCAACCTGTGAACGACCGGTCTGGCGGCGCTTTTCGATCAGTTGCGGCAGCCGGTGCAGGGTTTGCGGGCCGAATACCACATCGACGTAGGGGGCCCGCTGCACGATGACGTCGCCTTCCTGGCTGGCCACGCAGCCACCCACACCAATGACAAGGTTGGGGTTCAGCTGTTTGAGGTGCTGTACGCGGCCGAGGTCTGAAAACACTTTTTCTTGCGCCTTTTCGCGCACCGAACAGGTGTTGAACAGAATCACGTCGGCTTCTTCAGGGTTCTGGGTGATTTCCAGGCCACGGTCACCGCGCAGGACGTCGGCCATTTTGTCAGAATCGTATTCGTTCATCTGGCAGCCGAAGGTTTTGATGAAAAGCTTGCGCGGGCGTGTGGTGTCGGTCGACGAGGTGTCGATTCGTTTGAGTGGGGTTTCTTGCATGATGAGTCGCCGGAACGGGTGTTTATCCCGGGGGCATAATTAGAGTAATGACAATTGAGCATTGTACCGCGCGAGTCCGGCCCCGCGTACCATCAGTCAGCGCGTTGTCTGCCGTTCGTCTGGCCGTGGCGGGCGCATGAATCCGGCCTATAATGATTCGTGTATGTCGGAGAGATATAAGCAAATAATTTTTGGTAATTAAGTATCGATCTTCGATATTTTTTGTCGTTCTGACCTTCGGAGGCTGACATGTCTGAACAAATCAATTTGCCACGTCGTCGTATCATGGCCGCAGCCGGTGCCGCCGCCGCCTGGGCGGGTCTGGGTACGGCACACGCCGACTCAACCGAGCCCGCGTCCAAATCAAATCCTGGTCCGGTATCCGCGGCTAAACCGCTACCTGAATATGCACAATGGAAGCATGCCGACAGCATGATCGTGCACAGCGCCAACACCATTGAAACGCGTCGCGACGCTTTTGGTAACAGTGTTGTTACACCGCTCAATCGCCTGTTCGTGCGTAACAATGTCAGTCCGCCAAATGCGTCCATAATGGCAGACCCTGACGCTTGGGTTGTCGAGGTGCAGGGTGTCGGCAAGCCGCAATCGTTTACTGTGGCTGACCTGAAAACCATGGGTTTGCAGGCGTTGCCCATGGTGCTGCAATGCTCCGGTAACGGTCGGGCGTATTTTGAGCATAAACCCGGTGGTACTCAGTGGCAGGTCGGTGCTGCAGGTTGTGTGGTCTTTACTGGCGTGCCGGTCAAGGCAGTTGTCGAGGCCTTGGGCGGTGTGGCCAATGGTATGGTCTACATGACCGGCACCGGCGGTGAAGAAATCCCCGCAGGGCTTGATCCAAATACGGTTATGGTCGAACGTTCGGTACCGCTTGAAGCCATGCAAGATGCCATTCTGGCCTGGGAGGTCAATGGCGAGCCCTTGCCTCTGGCGCATGGTGGGCCCTTGCGTCTGATTGTTCCCGGGTATACCGGCGTTAATAGCGTCAAGTACCTGAAGCGGCTGGCCTTTACCAAAGAGCAGTCCATGGCCAGCATTCAGCAGAACAGCTACCGTATGACCGATATCGGTGTTAAAGGCGCAGCGACATTCCCGGCAGTGTGGCAAATGCCACCCAAGTCCTGGATTACATCACCGTCCAGCCCCGATGCGCCGGTGAAAGCCGGGAAGGTTGTCATTGGTGGTCTGGCGATGGGTGGCGTCGATGCCGCCACTAAAATCGAGGTGTCGCTTAATGGGGGCAAAGACTGGCAAGCAGCGCAGTTTGTCGGCCCTGACCTGGGTAAATATGCATGGCGTCAGTTTGCCTTCCAGGCAAACCTGAAGCCGGGCAGCTACAATCTGGCTTGCCGCACAACCAACGCAAAAGGTGAAACCCAACCGGCTGATCGGGTCGAGAATAACCGTGGCTACAACAACAATAGCTGGCGGGATCACATGGTCACAATCAACGTCGTTTAAGCAAGGAAGTTTTCATGAAATTCGCAGCAATCGCAACCGCCTCGCTGCTGGCTATTACAGGCACGCCCGCCATGGCCGACGAAGCGCAACTGGCTCGTGGTAAAGAGCTGTTCATGACCAAGGCTGTACCGGCCTGTTCCGTTTGTCATGTTATGGCTGACGCGGGCTCGGTGGGTACTATTGGTCCCAATCTCGACGAGCTCAAGCCTGACACCGCCCGCATCCTCAAGGTTCTGAATGAGGGTATGGGCGCCATGCCGTCGTTCAAGGCTTCGCTCAGTCCGGCCGATATGGAAGCTGTTGCTGCCTATGTCGTGAAGTCTACAAGCAAGTAAGTTGTTTTAGCGGGGGTGGCCGATATCAAGGATGCCCCGCCATAAACAAGAATGCCCCGGTTTCGTTCCGGGGCATTCTTGTTTATGGCGCCAGAATGGCGCGGTCTTGCTGTGCCTGGTACGGGCGCATGCACAGCGGGCGCACGTACCGCTGCGTGTGGGTCAGCCTTCTTCCAGTTCGGCGGCCGGGTCGTCTTTCTTGACGGGTTTCACCAGGTCTTCACGCTTGACACCCAGCCACATGGCAATGGCGGCCGCAACAAACACGGATGAGTAAATGCCGAACCAGATCCCGATGGTGAGCGCCAGGGCAAAGTAGTGCAGGGTGGGGCCGCCAAAGATCAACATGGACACCACCATGATTTGGGTAGAGCCGTGGGTGATGATGGTGCGGGAAATGGTTTGGGTGATCGCACTGTCAATGACTTCACGAACGGAAGCCTTGCGGTTTTTACGGAAGTTTTCCCGGATACGATCCATGATGACCACGGATTCGTTCACCGAGTACCCCAGAACAGCCAGAACACCGGCCAGTACCGCCAGTGAAAATTCCCATTGGAAAAAGGCGAAGAAGCCGAGAATAATGACGACGTCGTGCAGGTTGGCGATGACACCGGCGACCGCAAATTTCCATTCGAAACGCATCGCCAGGTAAATCATGATGCCGATGACAACGCATAGCAGTGCCATCAGGCCATTGTTCACCAGCTCCTGCCCCACTTGCGGCCCGACGAACTCTACCCGTCGCAGTTCAACGTCCGGGCTTTGTGCTTTCAGTGTTTCGAACACGGTTTCGCTTTGTTTGGCGGTGTCTTCGCCTTCGCGAACCGGCAGGCGAATCAGCACATCTTGCGATGTGCCAAAGTTTTGCACCTGGAAATCGCTGTAACCCAGGTCAGTCAGGCTGCCCCGGATTTTTTCCAGGTCGGCGGCTTGTTCATAGTGCGTTTCCATGACCGTACCACCCGTAAATTCGATCGACAGGTGGAAGCCGCGTGTGGCAATGAAAAATACGGCCAGTACAAAGGTGATGAAACTGATGAGGTTCAGCACCAGCGCGTTGCGCATGAACGGGATGGTGCGTTGGATACGGAAAAATTCCATGGTTGTGATGCCTGATACGTTGATTGCCGGTTGCCGGGCTTAGTCTTTGGGTTTCCAGATCTGGCCAATAGAAATCGACTGCAGCTTGCGCTTGCGGCCATACCAGAGGTTGACGATGGCACGTACCCCGACCACCGAGGAGAACATCGAGGTCAGAATGCCCAGGCAGTGGACGACGGCAAAACCCCGCACGGGGCCGCTGCCAAACGCCAGCAATGCCAGGCCGACAATAAGCGTGGTCAGGTTGGAGTCAAGAATGGTGGCCCACGCGCGTTCGAAACCCAGTGTGATGGCCTGCTGGGGGGCTACACCAGCCCGCAGTTCTTCACGAATACGCTCGTTGATCAGGACGTTGGAGTCGATGGCCATGCCCATTGTAAGGGCAATAGCGGCGATACCGGGCAGCGTCAGCGTGGCTTGCAGCATTGACAGTGCGGCAAACAGCAGCAGAACGTTGAAGGTCAGCCCAAGCGTCGAGAACACGCCGAACAGTCGGTAGTACACGATGATGAACAGGGCCAGTGCGATAAACCCGTACAGCGTGGAGTAAAAACCCATCTGGATGTTTTCGGCGCCCAGGCTTGGCCCGATGGTACGTTCCTCAATGATGTTCATTGGCGCAGCCAGTGAGCCGGCGCGCAGCAGCAAGGAGACGTCAGCGGCCTCCTGGGCCGACATGCTGCCGGTAATTTGCACTTGGCCACCAGGAATTTCACTGCGAATGACGGGGGCGGTGACAACCTGGCCTTTGCCTTTTTCAAACAGCAAAATGGCCATGCGCTTGTTGATGTTGTCGCGGGTGACATCGCGGAAAATCCGTGCGCCTTTGGCATCCAGGGTCAGGTTGACCGAAGGTTGCTGGGTTTGCTGGTCGCGCCCGGGCTGGGCGTCTTGCAGGTTTTCCCCGGTCAGGATCACCTGGCGGCGCAACAGCAAGGGGCGACCGTCGGCATCTTCATAGCGTTCAAGACCGAATGGAACGGTGCCGGCTGCCAGTGCTGTCTGGGCGGCCTGGGAGTCGTCGACCATGCGGATTTCAAGCGTGGCCGTACGCCCGAGGATCTCTTTGGCCTTGGCCACATCTTGTACGCCGGGCAACTGGACCACAATACGGTCGGCACCCTGTTGCTGGATCACCGGTTCGGCGACGCCAAGCTCGTTGATGCGGTTATGCAGGGTGGTGATATTTTGTTTAAGTGCGTTGGTTTGAACGTCGGTAACGGCGGATTCTGTCAGGCGTGCCGTAAAGACTTCGTTGGCGCCTGAAGTGGCGGGGGTGAAGGCCAGTTCGGGCAGACGGCTGCGCAGCGCGGCGATGGCGGCGTCCCGGGCGGCGGCGTCGCTGAAGCGCGCCACGATAGACAGCCCGTCGCGTTCAACCCCGCCGGTTTCAATACGGTTTTCGCGCAGGATGGTGCGTACATCGTTCGACAGGGTGTCGTAACGGCCGGTTAATGCACCCTGCATGTCAACCTGCAGCAGGAAGTGAACCCCGCCCCGCAGGTCGAGACCCAGATACATCGGGTGAGCCCCCAGTGCGGTCAGCCAGGTGGGCGAGGCCGGCAGCAGGTTCAGTGCGACGGTGTAGCCCGGGTCGGCTGGGTCGGGGTTAAACGCCTTTTCAATGACATCTTTGGCTTTCAGCTGAATGTCAGGCGAGTCAAAGCGGATGCGTACGGTACCAACCGGGCCGTTCTGTTCAAAAAACGCGCCGGTAGGCGTAATGTTCTGCTCTTGCAGCAGGGTTTGGGCCCGTTGCAGCGTGGTGTAGTCAACCTTGACCGATGTTTTCGCTCCGGCAATCTGCACGGCCGGCGATTCGCCGAAAAAATTGGGCAAGGTGTAGATGAGCCCGATGATGACGGCGACCAGTACGGTCAGATACTTCCAGAGAGGATAACGATTCATGGCAGGTTGATCTTGAACGCAGGAAAAAGCCCCGGCGGATTGCAGGTGCCGGGGCCGGAAGCAAGCCAGATTACAGCGACTTGATGGTGCCCTTGGGCAGAACGGCGCTGACGGCTGTGCGCTGGAAGACGACCTCTACAGGCTTGTCGGCCAGGTCGGAGACTTCGACGGTGATGTAGCTGTCGGTCACTTTGGTGACTTTGCCCAGAATGCCGCCGGAGGTGATGACTTCGTCGCCCTTGGCCAGGTTGGCGACCATATTGCGATGCTCTTTCTGACGTTTCATCTGGGGACGGATCATCAGGAAGTACAAGATGACGAACATCAGGATGATGGGCAGCATCCCCATCAGGGCATTTCCCTCGGCCGGGGCTTGGGCAATAATGTGTGTAACGGTGTCAAGGGCGGACATTCAATAGCTCCTGAATTTTTCTGGGTTAATTTTCTATTGTAGCGACATCTGTCTAACTGATGCCGCGGGCGCGATCTTCATGGAACTGGGCCTTCCACTGGGCAAACGTGCCTGCTTCAATGGCCTCGCGCATTTCGGCCATGATCTTCAGGTAAAAGTGCAGATTGTGCAAGGTATTCAGGCGTGAGCCGGTGATTTCATTCGATTTCTGCAGGTGATGCAGGTAGGCGCGCGAGAAATGGCTGCAGGTGTGGCAGTCGCAGCTGGGGTCCAGTGGACGGGTGTCGTCGCGGTAGCGGGCGTTACGGATCTTGATGTCGCCAAACCGGGTGAACAACCAGCCGTTGCGGGCGTTGCGCGTAGGCATGACGCAATCGAACATGTCAATGCCCTTGCTGACGCCCTCGACCAGGTCTTCCGGGGTTCCGACGCCCATCAGGTAACGGGGGGCGTTGGCAGGCAATCGCGGGGCGACGTGGCCGAGAATGCGCAACATGTCTTCTTTGGGTTCGCCCACCGACAGACCGCCAATCGCATAGCCATGAAAGCCGATGTCGGTCAGGCCGGCCAGCGATTCGTCGCGCAATGATTCATACATGCCGCCTTGCACAATGCCGAACAGGGCATTGGGGTTTTCAAGTGCATCGAAGGCATCGCGTGACCGTTTGGCCCAGCGCAGTGACATGCGCATCGATTTCGCGGCTTCTTCGGCTGTGGCGGGGCGCCCGTCAATCGCGTAGGGGGTGCATTCATCAAACACCATGGCGATGTCTGAATTCAATGAGCGCTGGATGCGCATGGATTCTTCCGGCGTCAGGAACAGGCGTGCGCCATCGATGGGTGACGCGAATTTCACCCCTTCTTCGGTGATTTTGCGCAAACCATTCAGACTGAACACTTGAAACCCGCCCGAATCAGTCAGGATGGGCTTGTTCCACTGCATGAAACCGTGCAAGCCGCCGTGCTTTTCCATGATTTCGGTGCCGGGACGCAGCCATAAGTGAAACGTGTTGCCCAGCACAATCTGGGCGCCGATCTGCTCGAGTTCATGCGGCAGCATGGCCTTGACGCTGCCGTAGGTACCTACCGGCATGAAGATGGGTGTCTGGACGACGCCGTGGTTCAGCGTCATCTGGCCGCGGCGTGCAGCGCCGTCGGTTTTAAGCAGTTTGAAATCAAGACCGGTCATGAGTTGGGGCTTTCGATAAACATGGCATCGCCATAACTGAAAAAACGGTAGCGCTGGGCGACCGCATGGGCATAGGCTTGCCGGATCGGCGTCATGCCGGCCAAGGCCGACACCAGCATCATGAGCGTCGACTTGGGCAAGTGGAAATTGGTGATCAGGGCGTCAACCAGCCGGAATGGATAGCCGGGCGTGATGAACAGGTTGGTGTCGCCGCTCAGGCTGTTTTCATCCTTTCCGGCGGACAGCAGTGCAGCCGCCGACTCAAGTGAGCGAACGCTGGTGGTGCCGACCGCAACCACCCGGCCGCCACGTTCACGGGCGGTACGGATTTTGGCAATGACCTCTGCACCGACACTGAAGCGTTCGAAATGCATCTTATGTTCGCTGAGCGTGTCGACCCGGACGGGTTGAAACGTACCCGCTCCGACGTGAAGCGTGACGAAAC
This sequence comes from Alcaligenaceae bacterium, assembly GCA_012744285.1. Taxonomy (GTDB): domain Bacteria; phylum Pseudomonadota; class Gammaproteobacteria; order Burkholderiales; family Burkholderiaceae_B; genus Neopusillimonas; species Neopusillimonas aromaticivorans. The sequence continues at coordinate 4,258 of JAAYID010000007.1, read as the reverse complement.
ATTGTTCGATGCCCATGCCAGCCAGATGGTTCAGCATGGCCTCATCGAAGTGCAGCCCTGCGGTTGGCGCAGCGACGGCACCGGGAGACTGCGCGTAGACGGTCTGGTAACGGGCGTCGTCTTCGGCGTCGGGGGAGTGCTCGATGTAGGGTGGCAGCGGTGTTGACCCATGCTGGTCGAGCAGCGACAGGGCATCGTCAGGGAATTCAACTTCGAACAAGGCATCGTCGCGCCCGGTGACAGTCAGTGCCAGATCATCATTGATGTGCAGCACAGTCCCGGGTTTGGGTGATTTGCTGGCCTTGATGTGCGCCAGCGCCTTGCGCTGGTCAAGCAGGCGCTCGATCAGCAATTCCACCTTGCCGCCGCTGGCCTTATGGCCCAGCAGGCGAGCTTTGATGACCCGGGTGTTGTTGAACACCAGAAGGTCGTTCGGACGCAGCAGGCCCGGCAGATCGGTGAACTGGCGGTCGTGCAGACGGCTGTGGTCGTCAAGGTGCAGCAACCGGCTGGCCGTGCGCTGGGCCGCCGGCTTTTGGGCAATAAGGTCGGCTGGAAGGTCGTAATCGAAATCGGACAGTTGCAGGTCGGGGTTCACGTGAAAATTCAGCCACAGCGTTTTAAGGAGTCAACCCGCTATTTTAAGTGCTTGTGTCAAAATTGCAGGGCGCCCCCTGTTATGGGCGCTTTTCGGTATGCTAGCGTTTCGCGGGGTTATTTCAGGTGGGTTTGCCAAAGGTGTTTTGCATGAATTTCGGGGTAGGGTTGGGGCGCATGCGTCGTTGGGTGGTGTCGACAGGTTTTGTGGCCGCCGTTGCGGCTCTCGCGTCTGGTGCGACGCTTGCACAAGGTTTGCCTCCCGAACTGCAACAGGCGTGGCGTGCAACCCGTCTGTCTGAAAATGAAGTGTCCATCGTGGTGCAAGAGCTCAATGGGCCACGACTGGTTGCGATCAACGCTGATCAGCCGCGCAATCCGGCGTCAGTCATGAAAATGGTCACGACCTGGGCGGCCCTGTCGGGGTTGGGGCCCGAGTACCGTTGGCGTACTGCGTTTTATGCCGACGGCGATGGCCGGCCCGATGCACAGGGCGGCCTGAAGGGGCCGCTTTATCTCAAAGCGGCCGGTGATCCGCTGCTCAGTGTTCAAGAATTATGGTCGCTGCTGCGCGAGTTGCGTCTGCGAGGCATCAAAAATTTGTCTGAAGTCGTTGTCGACCGTTCGGTGTTTGGTCCGGTTGCGATTGATACCGGTGCATTTGATGGCGCTGCAGACCGTCCTTACAACGCCAGCCCTGATGCCCTGGTGGTTGGGCTGGGGGCGGTGCGGCTGTCCTTTCAGCCCGATCCGGTGGCCCGGAAATGGGTGCCGGTTATTGACCCTCCTTCACGAAACATCCGTGTAGCTGGTGAAGTCCTCTGGAGCGATCAGACGTGTCCGGGGTCGCCGTCCGTCAGCACCGCTGTTATTGCTGCGGGCGGCGGAGCAACCATTCAAGTGTCAGGCACGGCAGCCGGGTCATGCGGTGAATTCAGTGTCTATCGGCTGGCCCTTTCCCAACCCCAGCATTTTGAAACCGTGTTTCGCCAGATCTGGGGAGAGCTGGGCGGGACGCTGGCCAAAGGGGTCCGCGACGGGGTGACACCGGCACGTGCCACGCTGGTGGCCTGGCACGACTCCGAATCGTTGTCTGACATGATCCGGCACGTCAACAAGTTCAGTAACAACGTCATGGCGAGGTTGTTACTGCTGACGCTGGGGGCCGAAGAGGTCGGGCGCGGAGCAACGGCACAGACCGGGGCCCAGGCCGCCCTGCGCATCTTGCAAACGCAGAGCGTGGACACGCGGGGGTGGGCCATTGATAACGGGGCTGGGTTGTCACGAGATGCCCGCCTTACAGCCTCTGGCCTGGCCAGCATGCTGAATGCCGCCTGGAATTCGCCCATGATGCCGGAGTTCATTTCATCCCTGGCGATTGTCGGAGTCGATGGCACCGTACGGCGCCGGTTACGTTCCGACGAGGCCCGTGGCCGCGCACATCTTAAAACGGGTACCTTGCGTGATGTTCGTGCCGTTGCGGGGTACGTGCTGGGTGCCAGCGGTCGTCGTTACCTGATGGTCAGTATTGCCAACGGTGAGCGCTCTACCGCTATTCGTGCGTTCGACGATGCGCTTATTTCCTGGCTCTCCGAGCGCTGATGGCTCGCGTTGCCACTTCATTATTCCACCGCAGGAAAACTCCATGCCCATACATGAAATCCGTCACCCGCTGATCCGCCACAAACTGGGCCTGATGCGCCGTGCTGACCTCAGTACCAAGAACTTCCGTGAAATGTCGCAGGAAATCGCTGCCTTGCTGACCTACGAAGCGACCAAAGATCTGCCGCTCGAGCCCCACACCATCCAGGGGTGGTGCGGTGCAATGGATGTCGAGAAGCTGGCGGGCAAGAAAGTCACCGTGGTGCCTATCCTGCGTGCCGGTATTGGCATGCTCGACGGGGTGTTGACGCTGGTGCCGGGTGCCAAGGTAAGTGCTGTCGGTATTGCCCGCAACGAAGAAACCCTGCAGGCGCAAACCTATCTGGAACGGCTGGCGGGCTCGCTTGAGCAGCGTCTGGCCCTGATCGTCGACCCGATGCTGGCGACAGGCGGGTCTATGGTTGCCACTATCGACATGCTCAAGAAGGCCGGGGCGGTCAATATCCGCGCCCTGGTGCTGGTGGCAGCCCCAGAGGGTATCCAGGCCGTCGAGTCGGCTCATCCCGATGTGCATATTTACACAGCGTCCATCGACAGTCACCTGAATGAAGACGGTTACATCATTCCGGGCCTGGGTGATGCGGGCGACCGCATTTTCGGAACCCGCCAGAAAGAGGATTAGGGTGTTGTGCGGCGTCTGATTGCGGTAGTATCGAAGTTGACCACTTAAACAGCTCACAGGAGATCCCCATGGCTGATAAAGATCTTAAGGCGCAGGAAGAGAACTTCATCGAAGAAGTGAAAGAAAGTCTTGATGACGCCGAGCGTCTGTTGCGTGAGGCGGCCGAGCTTACCGGTGACAAGGCGGTGCAAATGCGCGAGCGTGCACTCGAATCGTTACGTCGCACGCGTCTGGCCTTGTACGACACGCAAGATGCCATGCTCGAAAAAGGTCGCCGTGCGGCGCGAGCCACCGATGAGTACGTGCACGACAAGCCGTGGCAAGCCATCGGTCTGGCAGGCCTGACCGGCTTGCTTATTGGCATGCTGATCAGTCGTCGCTAGGGCAGCGGTTCACGCATGGCCTTACGCCAGTCCGTCAGCGATCTGGGTGCGACCGCGCTGTCTGCGCTTCGCACCCGTCTGGAATTGTTCTCTCTCGAGGCAGCCGAACAGCGTGCCCGCATGGTGCGCCTGCTGGCGATGGCGTTTGGCGGGTTGATTTGCCTGTCGCTGGCTATCTTCGTTTTTACATTATTGGTGGCCCTTTATTTTTGGCCTACCGACCATCGGTATCTGGCCTTGGGTGTTCTGGCCCTGGTCTATGCGTTGCTGGGGGGCGGTCTGTTCTGGGCCGTTCGTCAGGCCCTGGTCAATGATCCGGTGCCATTTGCGGCAACCCTTGATGAACTGCGTCGCGATGCCGCTTTATTCGAGCGGTTGCGTGAACCGGCCGGGTCAGCCCGTATGCACGCTGATATCCGTTCAGACAAGGAGCCGGGTTGATGGCAGGTAAATTATCGCGTGCGCAGTCTCGAGAATTACGCCTTGAACTGTTGCGTGCCCGGGCCGCGATCGAACGTCAGAATCTGCGCAAGTATTCAGGTCAGCTGGCCAATGATCTTGCGCCTGGCAATCTTGTCAAAAGCATGTTGCCTGCGGGTTTGACTACTGGCAGCACCTCTGACACGCTGCTTCAGGGGGCGGGTTTGCTGGCGCGTTATCCTTTCTTGCTGTCAACATTGACGGGGTTGTTTTCCGGCGCGAAGCGCGGGCGCGCAAGCCGTCGTGTGCTTAGGGTTGTGGTGGGTGTTGCGCTGGGCTGGCAGGCTCTGCGTCTGGCACGCCGTGAAAAAAACACGGGTACAGAGTAGACGTACGTGCAGAACGCCTTGGCAGGGTTAGCGTCAAACGCTGCCAAGACGTATCCGCCCAACCTTCCTGACGGAAAGTTCAGGCCGGTGCCGGGGTCGGCTTAGAGCCCCAGCGTTTCCCACAAGGCGTCAACGCGCTTGCGTACCTCGGCATCCATCGTAATGGGGGTGCCCCATTCGCGTTG
>JAAYID010000059.1 GCA_012744285.1 Alcaligenaceae bacterium | reverse complement strand
TTTCGCACGTTCGACATTTATCTGAACAGCGACGACACGGTATCCATCATCGCGGTCAATGTCGACCCGGAAGTGGCCGACGGCACACCTGCTGCGACCTCGCGCAAATACGCGATTGCTGAGCACCAGATCCTTCAAACCGATTTGCAATTGAACACGCCTAATGACCAGTACCTCCCAGACAGCGTGTTCAAGGTCGACAGCATGGACCCCACACGACCACAGAATGGCACGACGGACCCAAGCATTAAGTACGGCAAGGTAGAGGGCGTGCAGTACTGCGCTTCGTACAACGCAGAACTGTTCAAGCAGCTTACCCCGACGATGGTCGAGGTGTTGCAACGCATTGCCTGAACGTCGGCGCAACAACACGCTTTGCCACATGATTTTCAGTGCGCCAATCGGTCATAATGATTAACACTTTGACTTGACCAGGAGCACGTCGTGAACCAGCCCCCAGTGTCCATTCACCCCGTGCACAGGCACCCGACGCGGCGCGACCTGCTCAAGCTCGGCGCCCTGGGGCTGCTGGTACCGGCCTGGCTAACCGGCTGCAGCGACAGTGACCCGGATTCAGGCCACGGTGGCTCGACGCCAGACTACAGCGCCACCATTGCCGATGCCCGCGTCGCCATCGTAAAGGCCATGTCTGACTCCGGCACACCCTCAATCTCGGTCGCCCTGGTCGAACGTGACCGGATGGTCTGGGCGGAAGCGTTCGGCATCATCAACAAGGCCACAACTACCGCAGCCAGCACCGAAACCCTGTTCTGCATTGGCTCGTGCAGCAAAATACTGGCTACCCTGGCGGTGATGATGCTGTCCGACCGGGGCCTGGTCAGGCTGGACGAACCGCTGGTGACGTATTTGCCCGGGTTCAACATGGCATCGCCTGACTACACCCGCATTACCGTGCGCATGTTGCTCAACCACTCGTCCGGCTTCCCCGGGTTCGATTTCAGGGATGCCATTGGCACGGCACCCCGCACCGATTACGCGGCACAGGTCATGCAGACACTGGCCAAGGCGCGGTTGAAACACGCGCCCGGCGAAATGTCGGTCTACTGCAACGATGGCTTCACGCTGGTTGAACTTCTGGTACAGACAGTCACCGGCCAAACCTATCCGCAGTTCATCACGCAGAACATCCTCCTGCCGCTGGGCATGACGCGCAGCCGCTTCGCCACCGAACCCTTTGCGCCCGGCAGCTTTGCGCCCGGCTACGATGGCGATACGCAACTGCCGCAGGAATTCCCCAATATCCACGGTTCAGGCGGCCTGTACTCCACACCGGCTGAAATGGCTTCACTGGCCCGCATGCTGTTGAACCAGGGCGTCTTTAACGGCAAGCAACTGCTGTCAACGCCAGCCATCGCAGAGATGGCACGCAATCAAACCTCCACCCAGCCGCTGCAACCCGTGGTCGTAACCGATGGTTACGGGCTGGGGTGGGATGGCGTACACCAGGACGGACTGGCCGCAGCAGGCGTCACGGCCTGGCACAAGAATGGTGGCACCTTCGTGTATGGCAGTGACTTCTTTGTGTTGCCTGACGAAGGGCTGGCGCTGATGATCACCGGAACCTCCACCGCCTACCGTCCCGGCAGGCTGGCCGAACGTATTCTGCTGCAGGCGCTGGTCGAACGTGGCCGTCTGGCGGCCCTGCCCCTGCCCCTGACCGCCACATCCATCCCTGCAGCGAGCGAAAGCAGCGCGGCACCGGTCGCCCCGATGGCCGGTGTGTATGCCGCAGCCGATGCCATCTACCGTCTGCAGACGCGAGCTGATGGCACCGTCGCCATGTCGAACTATGCTGATGGCATCTGGGATGACGATGTCGTCAGCCTGGAAATGCGCGACGACGGCTTTTTCTCAAGCGATGCCGAGCCCCTTGTCAGCTACCGCCCCGTACTGGCGCAAGGCCGGCACTACCTGACCCGGCGTACCCCCGCTGGCATGGGCCATTATCTGCGTGGACTGCCCTGGCTGCAGAAGCTTGATGCCAAAGCCTCCCTGTCGGTAGCCTGGCAAAACCGGCTTGGGCGCCACTGGCTGATCGTCAATGAACCGGCATCGTCATGGCTGATGATGTATGCCAGCCCTGCACTCACGCTGTCGAGCATTCCGGACTTGCCCGGTTATATCGTGACCAATGCCGACGTCAAAGGCAAAGAAAACCAGATTGCCGACGC
>JAAYID010000058.1 GCA_012744285.1 Alcaligenaceae bacterium | reverse complement strand
GGATTAACAGTCCGTCGCTCTACCGACTGAGCTATCGGGGAATTGAAAGAACATAACTATAACACATTTATTTTTTACTGCGCAAGTCATGTCTTAATTTTTTTGTTGCTGCTGCAAACTTTTTGCAGATGGTGTGCGTATTAGCACACACCGCACACCTGCTTTGCTTACCTGGCTACTGCCTTGCAAGCGTCTGTTGGTGGCAATGCGCCGTATTGTACCGTAAAAACCGGACTCGTGTCAGACGACCACTGCTGGGTGAATTGACCCTTGATCGGCATGCGTTCATACAGTGCCATCAGCTCTGCCGACCAATAACCCCGACTGTCGGGACTGTACAAAACCATGACGCCACAATCGAGCGCGGTCTCAGGGTCAAGCCATGGTGACTGAAAATAGTCTGCACTAATAAAGACCTGGGTTTGCTCGGAAATATTGGTGGCAATATTGCCACCAAACCACGTATCGGATGCCACCAGCAACAGAGGCTGATCAGGCACATGTGAAGACCAGATTTCCTGCACTTTCGTCGCCAGCTCGGGGCCGGGAAAGGTTGAACGCGTCATGCGCCCCGCCTCGTAAGCTAAAGGGCCACGTGCCACGGCATAACCAACCGCCATCAGTACCTGTAATGCAATAGCCAATACCGCTGTGCGCTGCAACCAAACCTGATCACTGCCTTTCAGGAACCAGAACGAATAAAACCCGAAAAGAATGAAAAACGTCGTACCCCAGGCAGAAACCAACTGGGTTGCCAGTACCACCGCGATCAACAGCGTCACAACCAGCGGCCCAAGCCCTATCCACCACAGAAAGGCACGCGCCTGAGGGCCGATTGCCTGCGCATACGTTTGCGTGGTCATGGTGTGCAACGTGGGAGCAGCATCGCGACGCTGCCACCACCACAGGGCAATCCACAACACCAGCATCGGGCTGATACGTGCCAGCTGGTCAAGTGCAAAGTCAACGGCCCCGAGGACGATCTGCACATACGTTGCGTCCGTTTCCATCGAACGATCGGCATAACGCAAGGGGGCAAAGTCATTGCTGACCAGCCAGATCAAATGCGGCAAAAAAACCAGGGCAAATACCAGGGCCGCCAGTGCGATGCCCTTCCAGACCTCAGGTCGGCGCAAATAGCCATGCACCAGCATGAAAACGAAAAAAGCCGCAAACTGGACGAGGGCACTGTACTTGGTCAACATGGCCAACCCGGCAACCATCCCAAGCCATACCCAGTCAAGACTGCGGCCGTCACGCAAGGCACGAAACAGCAACCAGGTCGACGCTGCCACTGACCACAGCTGCGCTGTATTATGGTTATAAATTGTGCCTCGCAATGAAAAGTACAAAATCACCGAGACCATCAGCGTCGCAATCAAGGCGCGACGCGGCGTCGTGAACTCACACCCCAGCAGGAACACAAACCACAAGGCCAGGGCCGAGACTATCTGGCCGGCAAAAAACGTTAGCCAAAGCGGTCTGCCGAACAACTCGACCAACCCCCACATGAACCAGGACGGCAAAGGCGGGTGCTTGGAATAGCCCCACTCGAGACTGGAGGCCCAGACCAGTTCTTCCATGCCATCCAGATCGGGGGCTTTATGGCTGACGGCACACAATACCGTCCAGAGCAGCACCATACCCGCCAGATAAACAAACAAAAACCGCTGGGCCGAGGCACGCGAACCGGCATCTGGAAAAAGGGGGGCTGAAAATACAGTGGAGGTCATAAAACGGCTGAAACAAAAGGGTTGCTGACGATGGTTTGAGGGTATGATGCTTGTCTGATTTCTACCGGATTTTATGTGAATCGCGGAGCCTGCATGACCAGTTCTGGAATTTACTACCGAAGCTTCATTACCCTGCTGATTATCGTATCGGTGGCATTCGGCTGGCTGCTGCTGCCATATTACAGTGCATTGTTCTGGGGCTTTGTCTTCGCCATCAGCTTTACCCCCCTGCACCGGCGCATTCTGGCGATCATGCCGCGCCACCCCAACACTGCGGCATTGTCCACACTGGCACTGTGCCTGCTGGTCGTCATTTTTCCGCTTATTGCATTGACCAGTGCCTTGATTCGCGAAGGCGCAATGATCTACAAGCGCATCGAAAGTGGCCAACTGAATCTCGGCTTGTACTACGAACGTATCATCAATGCCTTGCCCGAATCGTTGCACCGTCTGGTTGAAGAACTGGGTATTGCCGACATTTTCAGCATCCAGGAAAAACTTTCGGCAGGAGCACTCGAGGGCAGCAAGTTTCTGGCCAGCCAGGCCGTCAATATCGGTCAAAATACAGCGGGTTTTCTGGTCAGCATGGCCATCATGCTGTATTTGCTGTTTTTCCTGCTGCGTGATGGTGCCGCCCTGGCGAAAACCATCAATCTGGTCATCCCCTTGGGTGACGACCACAAACATTTATTGATCCAGAAATTCATTACCGTCGTCCGTGCGACCGTCAAGGGTAACCTTGTCGTCGCAGCAACGCAGGGGGCACTGGGCGGTTTCATTTTTTGGGTTCTCGGCATCGAGGGCGCGCTGCTTTGGGGCGTCATCATGGCCTTCCTGTCACTATTGCCTGCAGTGGGCTCAGCGCTGATATGGGCACCGGTTGCGGTTTATTTCATGGTCACCGGCAATTACTGGGATGGCAGTATCCTCATCCTGTTTGGCGTGCTGGTCATCGGGCTGGTTGACAATGTCCTGCGCCCTCTTTTGGTTGGCAAAGACACCAAAATGCCCGACTATGTCGTACTGATATCCACCATTGGTGGGCTGGCCACGTTCGGCCTGAACGGATTCGTCATCGGGCCACTGCTGGCAGCGCTGTTCATGGCGGTCTGGTCACTGTTCCCTGCTGCCATCAAAGCCCAGCAAACCCCCAGGCAAACCATTAACTAGGCGCTGTTTCTACCCAACGCTCTGACAGGTACAATGTCACAATCCGACACGATAATCACAATTGTTTTGTGTCATGGCTCCCCATACTGCATGGGGCCAGCGCGCAACCAAAGCAATGGTTAGTGCCCCCAATTACACGTTTTAGCGGTTTTTTCCGCATCTATTCTGACAACGACCATGGTATTTTCCAGCACAACAGAACCGTCGACGTCTCACAGCGTTGACGCCAACGACCCGCACACGCTGACCGCGCCGCTCGAGATTCAGTCCGTGCTGCGCAACGTACAGCGCCAGCGCTCGCTTTTGCACGTTCATGTACCCAACAGCGTTACGGCCATGATCAGTACGGTACTTGACGTCAACGCCGAACAAAACCTGCTGATTTTCGACATTTCTGCAGACAGCGCCACCAACAAGCGGGTACAAACCGCCAGCCGCATCCTGGTCGAAGCCTCACTCGACAAAATCCATGTGCGATTCTCGTGCGGGCAGGTCAGCCCCTGTGATTTTGAAGGTAAACCGGCGCTGTGTGCGCCGCTGCCACAAGCGCTCAGCTATCTTCAACGGCGTGATTTTTACCGCATCAACACGCCGATTACCAACCCCGTGCTGTGCAAGGTTCCGGTCCAGGAAAACAACCGGGCAAAAGTGGTTACATTACCCTTGGGCGATATCAGTGGCGGGGGTATTGGTGTATACGATGACAACCAACTGCCCGATATCTCGATGGGTGCCTTGTACAACAATTGTGAAATCAACTTGCCCGACGTCGGCGTAATTACCGTAACGCTGCGTATACAACACGCATCCACCCAGGAACTTCCCAGCGGCAAAACACGTGTGCGCCTGGGTTGTTCGTTTGTACGCCCGTCGGGGCCCACGCTGAATATGGTGCAACGCTATGTGGGCAAGCTCGAACGTGAACTGATCGCCAAGCGCCGCGGCTTTGGCTGATGACTTTTTCAGCGCGTGAAAAGCCGGTATAATTTTGCGCGTGCGAAAATGCCGATGTAGCTCAGTTGGTAGAGCAGCGCATTCGTAATGCGAAGGTCGGAGGTTCGACTCCTCTCATCGGCACCAATACTTGCAGAAGGTTGTATCAACAACCAAAAAAGCACCCCAGTTCCCCTATGAACGTGGGGTTTTTTTACGTCTATTGGTTCAACCTTGCACAACCTTCCGCTACTTGTTTTAGGGGTAGGCTTGGGGGTATGCTCATTGCCATGGGGGTGGACTATACCTGCACCTCCTGCCCATCGGGGCCAAGAAATGGCGGCTGAAATTTCGGGGTTCAAGAGCTTCGATATCGGTAAATTGAACGCACTCCCCGGTAAAAAGCCATCACTAGGCTTCCACGGGAAAACAATGGCAGAAAAGTGCGATGACGCTTTCCCTGCAGGACAATCACCAGCATGAATTTTTATCGTTCCCATGCTTGCTACTGTATCAATTAGATACAGGTGACTATACCAACAAAGACAGCCACCTCATAGGGTTGCAACTCTTGACCCCAACGTATCCATTCGGATACTATCCCTGAATGTACACAATCAACCGCACTGAAGCGTTTTCCAGTTGGCTGGCAGGCCTAAAGGATCTGCGAGCCAGAGCAAAGATCATCATCCGTTCCCAACAAGCCAGTCAGGGGAACTTCGGTGATGTAAAACCCATCAGTGATGGGGTCTGGGAAATGCGCATTCACTTCGGGCCAGGCTATCGGGTCTACTACGCCCGAGAGGGCCGCGCGGTTTACTTGCTACTCACGGGGGGCAATAAGTCCTCACAAAAGCGTGACATCGAAACAGCAGTTGCCATGTGGAAGCAAATTCAAGAGGAACAGCCATGAGCACCATCAAAATCGCCCCCTTCGACGCCGCCGAATATCTCGACAGCGAAGAAGCTATTGCCGAATACCTCTCAGCCGCCCTGGAAGAGGATGATCCATCGCTATTTTTGGCAGCACTTGCTGACGTTGCCAAGGCTCGTGGCATGACCAAAATGGCAAAGGATGCCGGCGTAGGGCGGGAAAGTCTCTACAAAGCCCTGGCCCCTGGCGCCAAACCACGTTACGACACTGTATTGAAGCTGGCGCGTGCTGCTGGCGTAAAGCTCACCGTCGAGCCAATTCACGCCTGAAGCAAAAGGGCGTGCAATCAATACACGCCCTTACTGGACCACTGTGCTGCGTCTTCAGCACTGAGCGGTCGGGCAATATGAAAGCCTTGTGCAAAATTGCAGCCGATATCCCGCAAAAATCGCAAGGTATCTTCGTCTTCAACACCCTCGGCGGTCGACTGGATACCCAGGCTGCGCCCAAGCCCAACAATAGCTTGCACCACCTGTCGCGACTCTGACGAATTGGCGGCCGTCATGACAAACGATTTGTCGACCTTTAATTCAGAAAATGGCAACCGTACCAGTTGCAATAGCGAAGAAAACCCGGTTCCCAGATCATCAATCGACAAATGCATGCCTTTCATGCGCATGCGTGTGAGCAGGTCGAGCGACGCGACCGGGTCTTCCATGGCACTGGTTTCCGTCAGTTCAAAGATCAGTTGCCCTGGCGTCAGGCCACAACGCTTGCAGCGCTGGCTGATATTGTCAATAAACCCGTCATCAAGACGTGAGCGTGCCGAGATGTTGATCGACAAGCGGATGGGGGACTGGCCAAAATGCTGTCCAAACCAGTCAAACGACAAATCAAACATTTTTTGAGTCAAATCGTCGATGAGGCCTGAGTTTTCGGCACAACCAATAAACGAATCGGGAGGAACCAGACCATGGTCGGGATGATTCCAGCGCATCAGCGCTTCGAAACCAACCAAAGCGCCATTCACACAGGAAATTTTGGGCTGATACTGGGCGTAAAACTGGTCATCTTCAAGCCCTTTGCGAATATCGGCTGGTGTGACCAAAAACCGTTTTGCAACGCCGGGCGAAGCAAACGACGACGGGGCAACCGCTTCTGTGGCCGATACAACCCCTGCACCAACGCCGGAAGCCCCGCCGTACGCGCGATAAGCTCTATCGTCTGGCCTACGCCCGGGTCGTCATCAAGAATCAGCAAACGCCGCTGTGCCACAGAAATTACCCCTTGTTCTATTTATTTGGCAATGATGTGTCTGCCGGAGAAACAACCCGGGGCAAAAACAATTTTATGGTTGTCCCTTTGCCCGGTGTCGAGTCGATGTCAATATGCCCACCCGACTGCTTTGTAAAGCCGTAAACCATCGGCAAGCCCAGACCCGTACCCTGACCACCCGTTTTGGTGGTGAAGAACGGTTCAAAAATGCGATCGCGAATATGACCGGGAATACCTAACCCCTCGTCGGAAACCGCGACCATGACGTAATCGCCGGGCGACAAATCTGGCTGACCCCGCACAAATTCGTCGCTGAACCAGATGTTTCCTGTTTCAAGGGTAAGTGCCCCGCCATCGGGCATGGCATCGCGTGCATTGAGCGCAAGATTCAAAATGGCATCTTCAAGCTGGGAAACATCGGCCATCGCGTGCCACAACCCATCGGCAGCCTTGATGCGCAAGGTAACGTGCTCACCCAAGGCACGGCCCAGCAATGGCCGCATGCCGTCAATCACCTGATTGGCATTGACCGGCTGCGGGTCCAGCGGCTGCTGACGTGCAAAGGCCAGCAGCCGCCGCGTTAACTCGGCCCCTTGCTGCCCGGCATTGGCAATGCTGCGGGCAGGTGCCAGCAGCGCCGGCTGAGACTGCAGTGACTCGGCGAGAACCTCGGCATTGCCCAGGATCACCGTCAGCAAGTTGTTGAAATCATGCGCCACGCCACTGGTCAACTGACCAATGGCGTCCATGCGCTGAATCTGGCGCAAACGCGCTTCCAGCAACTTGCGCGCATTGATGTCACGCTCTACCGCTACAAAATGCGTACAGCAACCGGTATCGTCGACCACCGGAACAATATCAACTTCAAACCAGATTTCATCGCCCGCCTTGGTGTAATTGAGCAGCTCGACACGCACGGGTTCGCGCTTTACCAAAGCGGCACGAACCCGGTCAAGCTCACGCCGCTGGGTACCCGGGCCCTGCAGGAATCGGGGACTGCGACCGATCACTTCGTCACGCGCATACCCCAGCCGGGTCACGAACGCATCATTGACAAAAACAATGCGCGGGCCGGGTTCGGACAAGGGCTCGGCTTCCGTAATGATGACGATATCGGTCAGGCGTGAAATGGCCAGCTGCAACAGCCGAACCTGCGCTTGTGCGGCCCGACGGGCTGAAATGTCCTGAAAAAAGACTGTGAGCCCTTCGGGAGATGGGTAAGCGTGAACCTCGAACCAGACCTCAAGCGGCGCATAGAACTGCTCGAACACCACCGACTGCTGTTCGGCCATGGCCCGACGGTATTCGGTTTCAATCAAGGTGCCCAATGTCGGGGCAAATTCGACCCAGACGCATTTACCCAACAGATCGTCGCGCTGGCGTCGCAGCAGGCGTTCAGCCTGGCGATTGAGGTAAGTGAAGTTCCAGTTGGCATCAAGGGTGTAAAACGCATCAGTGATACGCTCGAGTGTGGCGGTAAGGCGTTCGGCCAAACGCGAAATGTTTTGCAATGATTCTTTCTGATCATGGACATCGGTCAATGAACCAAACCATTTGGTTCCAGAGACCTCATTGACCTGCAGCGCACGGGCCAAATGCCAGCGATAAATGCCATCCCCCCGACGCAGGCGCAACTCAACCTCATACCGCTCGCCCGACGCCAGGCAGCGGGACCAAACTGCCATCACCCGTTCTTTATCGTCGGTATGGACAAAATTGATCCATTGATCAACACCCATTGAGCGCCCGGGTATGCCCGCATAATCGAAGAACAGGGGGGTCACATAATCGACGCGCCCATCAGGGGTTGCCGTCCAGACGATAATAGGCATGGATTCTGCCAGCTGCTGGAAACGTTGCAAACTGACCCGCACCACCTGATCTGCCATTTTTCGGGCTGTAATATCCTGCAAGGCCCCCTCGATGCGAATGACGCGCCCGTCAGCATTAAGCACCGGCTTGCCCACGGCCCTGACCCACACACGACGCCCATCCAGGGTATTGATCTGGGCATCAACCTCGACGGGTCGGCCCTCGACACGCGCCGTATGAAATGCTGTTTTGACGTAAGTGCGGTCACCTTCAACAAAGAAATCCAAGGCGTCATCAATGCTTTCGGGGGAATATCCAAGGGGTGCGCCATGCATTTCAGCAACGTCATCAGACCAGGCTACCTGCCCTGATACCAGGTCAAACGACCAGCCTCCCAGACCACCCACCGCACTGGCCGCTTCGAGCAACTGTTGCTGCTCGGTCAGCTCACGACTGATCAACCGCAAACGCTGGTTGCCGGCCTGCAACTGCAATGCGGCCTGAGTCCGGTCAATGACCAGCCAGGTGGTAATGCCAACCACCGCCGCAGAAACCAGCCGGTTGATCCAGACATACAGGATGGGGAAGCCGCCTGGCGCCGGACCAGAAATGATGAACCCAATACCAATAGCCAGCAGTGCCAGTGCCCCGAGCCATGTGGTGAACTGAGGACGTTGCAACAACGATGAATAAAGCACGACAGGCGCGTACAAGGCGCCGGCCGCCAAACCCAGGCTGGTGGACACATCGACAAAAAAAATGGCCAGAAATGCCGCAATGACTACGGTGACGTGCCCCTTTTCCAGGGTAGAAAATGCAGCAGGATCGGTTGAATTACTTTGAGACATAAACATTCATGGTCATGGAGCGTCGTTAATTCAATACGGCAGAACCCGGAAAGGATCCGTGCGGATCCTTTCGGAACGATTGACGCCCGCCCAAAGAGCGCCCCAACCTTTTCTCCAACCCGCACCCATGACCACAACGCCCCCGCGACAGTAAGCCACACCCCTGGTTGGCCAGAACCCGTGGTGTGACGGCAACAGTCGCCGGCATGCGCGGAACAGAGATGCAAGCCATCTACAGCAAGATACAGAAGAAAATCGCAACAAGGCAATGAGGGCTTCCGAGAATACCCGTGCAATCAAAAACCATGTCACGAATTTGACAGCATCAGGACCCGGTATGGATTTTCTTGATGGTTTCAACGGCAATCACAAGCTCTTCATTGGTGGGTATCACCAGTACCGTAGCAGCGCTTTCCGGGGCAGACACGACCGAGGCATTGCGCGCATTTTGCCCGGAGTCAAGCTGAATACCCATCCAGGCCAGATGCTCGCAGACGGCAGCGCGAACTTCGGGGCAATTTTCTCCAATACCTGCGGTAAACACCAGGGTGTCGATCCCTTTCAGGGCCACACACAACCCCGCAATGCTTTCGGCCGTGCGATAGGCGAAATAATCAAGTGCAAGACGAGCCTGCGGCAAATCACTTTGCAACAGGTCTCGCACATCACCACTAAGCCCTGAAATACCTTTAAGACCCGACTCTTTGTAGAGAATGCGCTGGATCTCATCGTGCGACAGCCCTTGCTCGAGAAACCAGAGCACCACGCCGGCATCCAGACGGCCCGGCCGGGTTCCCATGGGCAAACCGTCAAGGGCAGTGAACCCCATGGTGGACTCGATACTGACCCCGTTCAGCAGACCGCACGCCGACGCACCCGACCCCAGGTGCGCAACCACCACCCGGCCCAGGGCGTGATCGGGGTAATAGCGTTTCAGCGTATCGGCGATGTAGTGATAGGACAACCCGTGAAAGCCGTAACGACGCACCCCCTGATCGTAAAAACGCTCGGGCAGCGCGAAACGTTCAAAGACGGGTGAGTGATGGCGATGAAACGCTGTATCGAAACACGCCACCTGAGGGACGCCCGGCCATTGGCGGGCAATACCGCGCACGGGCGACAAGTTATGGGGCTGGTGCAGAGGCGCCAGAGGCACCAGGGCCTCGAGTTGCGCAATGATGTCATCCGTGAGTACAACGCTGCCTGAAAAGTCCGGCCCCCCGTGCACAATGCGATGGCCTACGGCAACCGGCTTGGCAGGCAACTGCTCGTCAAGCCAGCTTAGCAAAATGGCTTGAGCTGATGCAGGATCAGGCACCTGAGCGGGGTCAAGCGCCCGATTGACGCGCTGGATCTGCTGATCATCAGTGACCTTGAAGTGAGGGCGTTCGGTACCTACCCCCGAGATCTGCCCCCCCATGACCTTGGCAATCGTGCGCGGGCTGTCTTGCTCAAAAACCTGAAATTTCAGGCTTGAACTGCCCGCGTTGATAACCAGCAACAACGGGGTCATGCCGCCCCCTTCACCAAAAGCTCTTCCCGCCAGCGAGCCACCAGAACACCCACCGCGCAAGACGCCAATCGGGTTTCGGCTGAATCGGCGCGACTGGTAAGAATGATGGGCACTTTAGCCCCCATGACTACGCCGGCAGCACTGGCTCCCGCCAGAAATGACAGGTTTTTGGCCAGCATATTGCCGGCTTCCAGATCGGGAACAACAAGAATCTGCGCATGACCGGCAACGGGTGAAACAATGCCTTTCATGGCCGCAGCTTCCGGGCTGATGGCATTATCAAGCGCCAGAGGACCGTCGAGCACACCCCCTTGTATCTGGCCCCGATCGGCCATCTTGCACAGGGCGGCAGCATCCAGGGTACTGGGTATCTTGGCCGTAATTTGCTCAACCGCCGACAATATCGCCACACGCGGTGTACCCAAATCCAGAGCGTGATGGATGTCGATGGCGTTGCGCACGATATCGGCCTTGGTTTCAAGGTCGGGCAGAATGTTGATGGCGGCGTCGGTAATAAACAGCAGGTCATCATGGTTCGGCACGTCCATGATGAACACATGACTCAAACG
>JAAYID010000057.1 GCA_012744285.1 Alcaligenaceae bacterium | reverse complement strand
GTGCGTTCACCTGTGCGCGGCACCGTTAAAACCCTGCTTGCCAATACGGTTGGTGGTGTGGTTCAGCCCGGTAAAGACATTCTGGAAATTGTGCCGACCGATGACAGCTTGCTGCTTGAAGTTCGTGTTCACCCCAGAGATATCGGCTTCTTGACGCCAGGTCAAAGAGCAGAAGTCAAGTTCACGGCATATGACTTTGCAATTTATGGCGGGTTGCCCGGTATTGTTGAAACGATAGGCGCTGACACCATTACCGATGAAAAAGGCAACTCGTTTTATGTGGTCAAGGTTCGTACGGATCGTGCTTACGTCGGTGATGATGCGCGTCCGATCATTCCGGGCATGGTGGCTGATGTTCATATCCTGACCGGGAAACGAACCCTCATGCAGTATTTATTGAAGCCTATTTTACGGGCCAAATCCAACGCATTTACCGAGCGTTGACCGCTAATAAGGGGTGGGTAGTGACGATGTCGGCTGTTCCTGTTCTGTTTATTACGCATGACGACGCTGTTTGGCAGCATTGGCGTCAAATAGATACTGATGCCTGGTTGCCGGCGCGTGGAAAATCGCTTGATGATCTTGATCGATGGGTTGCCCAAGGCAGGGTTTTAGCCGTACTTGATGGTGGCCTGCCGCGCCTGCCAGAGTGGGAGGATGCTACTTGGGGGCAATGCTTGCGTTCGGCCGTCCTGGTTGTTGCGTCCATGCGTCCTAACGATGAAGAAGGCAAACGGGTTCTGGCTGCGGGTGCCAAGGGGTACTGTCATGTGTATACCCCTGTGGCGAACTGGTCTGTCGTGCTTGATGCGGTAAACGCCGGTGGCGTTTGGCTGGGCCCTACGCTGTTGGCCCGTTTGCTGCGACAGATTGATAGTGCATTGGCTCGTGATGCAGATTGGGCACAAGGTTTGACGGCACGTGAGGCTGAAGTGGCTCAACGCGCAGCGATTGGGCATAGTAACCAAGCGATTGCTGACGCATTGAATATTAGTGAGCGTACTGTACGGGCCCATCTTTCCGCTGTCTTTGAAAAATTGGCTGTTGCCGATCGTCTGGCGCTGGCGCTAAAAGTGCACGGTATTCAATAGTTTTAAACCTGCAGAATTACCGGGCAACCAGGTTGGTTTCTGGTTGGTCGTGCTGGGGTGATTCCTTAAGCTGAACTATTTACATCAAGCTATTGGCGGTGGCGCCAATAGCTTGTTTTCCTTTCAGTTCGTATCATCCGGTTATACGTCGTCATTGGGCCTTAACGTTGCGTCAGTTCTCGCGTCAGCCCTGTACTTGGAATTTTTGAGAAAAGCTTTATATGGCAACCACTTATCTTGTTACGCAACTTACTGGTCAGGCTTGGGTGCGAGGAAGCGATGGTTCGCTTACGCCATTACGCGAAGGCATGACCATACCGGCAAATGCTGAAATCGTGACAGCGGATGGCGCAAGCGTTCAAATTCAGGCTGAGGGTCAGCCTGCGATTACGATAGGTGGTGGCAGGGAAGTTCAGCTGGGGGCGAGTACCGTCGAGCAAGACATTGACCCTAGCGCAGCCTCTATTGAAACGCCTGCCGATGGCGATGCCGCTCGAGTTCTGGCGGCCCTTGATGAAGGCGTAGACCCTTTCGCACTGCTCGATCCTACTGCTGCCGTTGATTCAGGCAATACAGGTGGAACCGAGCCTGGAAGCGGTAGTAGTTTTAATCGTCTTGCTCAAATCATTGAAACGACGACACCGTTAGGCCTGGAGTATCCGCGTCCAGATCAAGAGATCGAGGACGACTTCACTTTGGC
>JAAYID010000056.1 GCA_012744285.1 Alcaligenaceae bacterium | reverse complement strand
GGTGTTGACCCACACGATACCGACATGAAAACGCGGGCTCAGACGATGGGTGCGTGACAGGTTGGAGGTCCAGAGTGCCGTGGCAAGACCGTAATCGCTGTCGTTTACGCGGCGTACGATTTCTTCTTCGGTATCGAACGGAGCGATGTGGCAGACCGGGCCGAAGACTTCTTCGCGCATACAGCGGGCGGTGTCGGGCAGGCCCGTCCAGATGGTGGGCAAGACATACGCGCCGTTGTCGCGCTCGTCGTTGAATACCGGAATGCTTCCGCCGGTGACCACGTTGGCGCCTTCCTGGACAGCCAGATCAAAGTACGACACGACCTTGTCGCGGTGGCCGCGTGAAATGAGCGACCCCATGAAGACGTCTTCATCGTCGGGCCAGCCGATTTTCAGGGCTTCGGTCCTGGCTTTCAGGGCCTGGACAAAGCGGTCAAAAATCGGACGCTCGACATACACACGCTCGGAGCACAGGCAGACCTGGCCGGCGTTGGTGAAGCTGGAGCGGATGATGCCGTCGACGGCGGCGTCGAAGTCGGCATCGGCAAACACGACGGCGGCGTTCTTTCCGCCCAGTTCGAAGGACACTTCTTTCACGCCATCGGCGACCGCCTTCATGATGGCCGAACCGGTGCGCGATTCACCCGTGAAGGTGACGGCATCGACGCCGGCATGGGTGGTCAGGGCTTCGCCTGCAGAGCCGGGGCCAAAGCCGTGCACGACGTTGAAAACGCCTTCAGGTACCCCGGCTTCGTGAAACACCTCGGCAATCAGGGTGGCGCTGGACGGGGTCTCTTCCGACGGTTTGCAAATCAGGGTGTTGCCGCAGATAAGGATGGGGGCCGCTTTCCAGGTCAGGGACAGGATGGGCAGATTCCAGGGCGAAATGCTGGCTACGACGCCCAAGGGCTTGCGTGTGGTGTAGTTGATCAGCTGGGTGCCGTCGGCCAGGCGGGTTTCGAAAAAATCACCGTGAGCCTGTTTGCCCAGGTCTGCGAAGGTACGAAAGTTATGAATGCCGCGATAGACATCCAGTTTGCGGGCCTGGTTCATGGGCCGACCGGTGTCGGCGACTTCGGCCGCCAGAAAATCATCGAACCGGCGCTCGATCAGGTCAGCAACCTTGTGCAGGTAGCGTGCGCGCTCTTCCACATGGGTTTGACCCCATTCACCATCGAGTGCGCGACGAGCGCCTAGAACGGCTTCATTGACAAGAGCGGCATCGGCTTCATGAACGTCAGACAGAACATGGCCGTCAACGGGGCAAATGTTTTGAAACGTCTTGCCGGTTTCAACGAAACGGCCATTGACGTAGTTCCGCGTTTGACGCAACGATGCGGGCAGTTCGAATTTTGCCAAGGTGCTCTCCAGAACAGGTTTCTTGCACGGGAAGAAATGTCTGGATCACTTTAATCAAATGGAATGGGGCTGGCAAATGAAATATGACCGCTTTTGTATAAGCAACAGGAATACCTGGAAAGGCACTGATGATGCTGTAGAAGCGTGGTTTCGAGGTCAGGATACGGCTTTCCCGGCGCGTATCAGAGGATGGGCTTGCTGGCGCTAGAGGATATCGGAGCCGGCGTCAGCATCGTGCAGGGCCATGATCAGACGCTGCGTGGCCGGCGTGACGTTACGGCCTTTGGCCAGGGTGTAGCCGACCGTGCCGAAGGGCAGCTGGCGCCCCAGGGGTAGAACACTGAGCAGGCCCAGGTGCACGAATTTTTTGGCCACATTGAACGGCATCAAGGCAATCATGCGGGAGTCGATCAGCAGACCCAGGTTGGTCATGATGGACACGGACTCGATGATGCGGGTGGGCTTGGGGATGCCCAGCGCGTCGAAAAAGTGCATGGCGGCGTGGCGGGCCTCGGACTGGGAGGTGGGCAGAATCCAGTCCATCGTGGCCAGTTGTGACAGGTTGACCGCACCGGTGGTGGCCAGCGGGTGGCGCCGCCCCACCACGGCGCATAACGTTTCGGTGTGCAGCGTCACATGACGCAGTGCGGGCGACGGGTCTTGTGTCGGGATGAGCCCGACGACAATGTCCAGTTCACCGTCGGTCAGTTCGGCAAACATTTTTTCGTTGACCCCTACCCGGACCTCGACCACCACGTTGGGGGCCAGTTCGCGCAGGCGGATCAGGGCCCGCGGCAGCAGGTCGGCGGCAGCAGTCAGCAAGGTGCCCACCACGACCTTGCCCGAAATACCGGCGTTCCAGGAATTGAGGTCGTCGGCCAGAAACCGCAGGTCGGCCAGCAGGGCCTGGGCATGGTTGTGCAGCATCAGGCCGAAATCGGTGGGTTGTACCCCCCGGCGACTGCGCACCAGCAGCGGTTGCCCGAAGTGTTCTTCGAGTTCCTGGATGGACTTGCTGACGGCGGGCTGCGTCATGTGCAGTTCGCGCGAGGCCGCCAGTAATGAACCGCACGCCAGGACACGCTCAAAGATGGCCAGTTGTTGAAGTTTGAGTCGCCGTGCCAGCGACAGCTTCGAGAATTCCATGGGTGTTTTCGGGCCGGGGTTGATGCACCGGGTAGCATAACCCGACCCTGATTGATCCGGGAGGCCTGGCCACGCCAGGCGACCCGGTTGACTTAACGTGCGTCGGGGACGCGACGGGTTTTCATGAAGTCTTCGAAGGATTCGCCGCGCATGATGGCGTACACCTCGAGGTTGGTTTTGCGGGCGACACGGGCGAATTTTTCAAGGACGAAGAAATTGACGCCGTGTTTGACCAGGCCCAGCCAGTCTTCGTTGCGGATCAGCGCTTTTTCCTTGTCGTTCAGGCCGGCTTCGGTCATGACGGCTTCAGGGTCGGCCAGATAGCGCTCACGCCAGTCCGCCCGGATCATGTTCCAGAAAAAGCGGTTGGCGTTAAGCGTGCGGTTGCTGGTACGGATGTCGAAAGCGTAGGTGCCTTCGATGGTTTCAATGCCGTTCAGTTGCGGATTCATGGGGGGCTCCTTACGCCGTGGTGGCGGCTGTAGCGGTGGTTGCCGGACTTGCGGCATCGTCACCTTCAAACAAAACAACCGTCATGGCGGTGGTGGTGGCCAGGTAGTAGTTCTGGTGAACCTTGCGGATGGTGTC
>JAAYID010000055.1 GCA_012744285.1 Alcaligenaceae bacterium | reverse complement strand
GTCGGATGCTGTAGCAGTGGTGCCTGCTGCTGCGAGTAAAGCGCAAACGGGGCTGATGTCCACAGACGTCGATAGTGCGCCAACCGACGCCGCTGGTGTGAATTCGTCCGCCGGGCGGACGCCATTCATGCCGGTCGTGAATGCAGACCAGGTGTTGGCGAATATTGCCAAGCCCCGGTTTGTGGTGGTTGATGCACGTGCCGAGAACCGTTTTCGCGGCGAGACCGAGCCCATGGATCCGGTGGCCGGGCATATACCTGGGGCCTTGAATCGTCCGAACTCTCTGAACTGCCAGCCTGATGGCCGTTTTTTGCCGGCGGAGCAGTTGCGTGAGGCGTTTGATGCCTTGCTGGGTGAGACTCGCCCGGAGCAGGTGGTTCACCAGTGTGGTTCAGGCATTACGGCGTGTCATAACCTGTTTGCCATGGAACTGGCCGGCCTGTCGGGGTCGGCCTTGTATCCAGGGTCGTGGAGCGAGTGGTGCAGTGACCCTGAACGCCCGGTGGCTACGGGCGAGTAGGGTCACGAGGTCAGCTGGTCTGGTTCATCAGGCGGTGGTACCAGGCATGGAAGTGCATCATGCCGTCTTCCATGGGTGACTGATACGGACCGGCTTCAGTGGTACCGCGCATCATCAAAGCCTTGCGCCCGGCATCCATGCGTTCGGCAATCTCGTCATCTTCAACTGCGGTTTCCATATAGGCAGCGCGTTGCGCCTCGACGAAATCGCGCTCAAATGCGGCAATTTCCTCGGGGTAATAAAACTCGACGATATTGACGGTTTTCTGCGGGCTGACAGGGTGCAGGGTCGACAACACCACGACATGCGGGTACAGCTCGATCATGTGGGTGGGGAAGTAGGTGACCCAGACGGCTCCGAAGTCGGGGGTTTCGCCCTGACGGAATTGCAAGAGCTGGTCGTGCCAGCGTTTGTAGGTTTCAGAGCCAGGTTGGGCCAGGGCATTGTGCACCCCCACCCGTTGCAGGCTGTACCAGTCGGCGAATTCCCAGGTCAGGTCATCGCAGGTGACAAAACGCCCCAGGCCCGGATGAAACGGCCCCACATGATAGTCTTCGAGGTAGACCTCAATGAAGGTTTTCCAGTTGTAGTTGCAGTGGTGCACTTCAACGTGATCAAGCACGTAGTCACCGAAATCAAACTCAGGCCGTTTAAACAGCGGCGCCATATCATGTGCAGGGTCACGCGGGCCTTCGAACAGCAGCCCGTGGCAGTTTCTGAGCGTGAATCTTTCCAGATTCATGCAGGGGGTTTCAGGAAACTGGGGTGCCCCCAGCAATTCGCCGTTTTTGCTGTAGGTCCAGCGATGAATCGGGCAGACAATGTTGCCGCCTGTATCGCGCAGGTTGCCCCGGTGCGTTTTAGGCCCTGCCGGGTCGAGCATGTCGAAGCCCAGCATGACGGCCTGTCGGTGACGGCAAACATTTGAGATCAATTCTACGCCGTTCGGATTGCGAACCAGGGCACGCCCGGCGTGCTCGTGCGCCAGCGTGTACCAGTCACCCGTTTCGGGCACCAGTTTCTCGTGCCCGACGTACAAGGCTGAGTTATTGAAAATACGGGCTTTTTCGCGAGCGAAGATGGTATCGTCGAAATAACTTTCAACGGAAAGCTGCGATTGTGCCAGCGCGAATTGCGCTTCCCGACCAATGTCGGTCATGATTTGTCCCCCGCGCGGTTACTTACCAGCCGGTGAAAGTTTTGGCTGGTGCGAAGAAAAAACGGACTGGCCGATGAAATGTAAACGCGCATTGTACCCGAAACTTTTGCTTTAAAAACAAGACTTACGGCGAGGCCGGCGTTGTTTGATCCGGCATCTCGTACAATCGCACTAATTCAAATTCAGGAAATTGTCATGGCCGAACATTCTGCCACCTCATCCGGGGTAACGCCGTCGCCAGGTGCGGCACCGTTGCCACAAGACTTCGAGACCGCGTTGTCCCAGCTCGAGGCGCTGGTCGCACGGATGGAAAGCGGGGAATTGCCGCTTGAGCAGTCGTTGGCGGCGTACGAGCGCGGTGTTGAGCTCTCGCGGGTGTGCCAGCGTTTGCTGGATGCTGCCGATGAGCAGGTCAAGGTGCTGCAGGGCAACGTGTTGAAGCCGCTTGATGATACGACCAACCAAGAGGGATAAGCGGTATGTCGATCACAATTCAGCCGTTTTCTGATTGGTTAAAGGCCACAGCGGCACACGTTGAAAACGTTCTTGACGAGTTTCTGCCTGAGGCTGATATCGAGCCCGTACGCTTGCACGAAGCCATGCGCTACTCGGTGCTGGGTGGCGGCAAACGGGTTCGCGCCGCGCTGGTATATGCGGCAGGCGAGGCCTCTATTGGCGCCGGGCAGTCATTGTCGTCGGCGCAGGCCAAGGCGCTTGATCATGCCAGCGCCGCCGTTGAACTGATTCACGCGTACTCGCTTGTACACGATGACTTGCCGTGCATGGACAATGACGATTTGCGCCGCGGTCGCCCTACGACTCATCGTCAGTTTGATGAGGCGACCGCCATGCTTGCCGGTGATGCCTTGCAGCCGCTGGCCTTTGAATTGCTGGCTCAAACCCCGGTTGCGCCCGCGCTGGTTATTCAGGCCATCGAGTTGCTGGCTCGCTCTGCGGGTAGCCTGGGCATGGCGGGTGGGCAGGCCATTGATTGTCTGGCCGTGGGTCAGGCACTTAGTCAGGCCGAGCTGCAGGTCATGCACAGCATGAAAACCGGTGCGATGCTGCAGGCCAGTGTGTTGCTGGGGGGCATTGTTGTGGGTGCAGGTTCGGCTACCCGTGAAGGGCTTGAGCGTTACGCCAGCGCGGTAGGGCTTGCCTTTCAGGTGGCCGATGACATTCTTGATGTGACGGCCAATACGGCGGTGCTGGGCAAGACGGCGGGAAAAGACCTTCAGAACAACAAGCCAACGTATGTCTCGTTGCTGGGTGTTGACCCTGCACGTGAACTGCTTGAGTCGCTGCGTCAAGAGGCGCATGCCGCCTTGTTGCCTCTCGGGCCGGCGGGCCATCGTCTGGGTGATCTTGCTGATTATATTGTGGGTCGCGATCACTGATGGCGCTTCGGGTGCCTGGCTACTCAACTAAAATAGGCCTCAGTGGCGTCTGGCGCCAACAGGTTCAACGTGTATGACTATTCCCTCTTTAGAACAGATCAATTCGCCCGACGACTTGCGCGGCCTTGACGCGCGGTCGCTCAAACAGGTTGCCGATCAGTTGCGTTCGTTCATTTTGACTGCGGTGTCCCGCACCGGGGGGCATTTGTCCTCCAACCTGGGTACTGTCGAACTGGCCGTTGCCCTGCATTATGTGTTCAATACCCCCGACGATCGCATTGTCTGGGACGTCGGTCACCAGTCGTACCCGCACAAGATCTTGACCGGGCGCCGCGACGCAATGGCCCATTTGCGCCAGTTTGGTGGCATTTCAGGGTTTCCCAAGCGCTCTGAGTCCGTGTATGACCCCTTTGGTACGGCCCATTCGTCCACTTCGATTTCGGCGGTGCTGGGTATGGCGGTTGCATCACGCAATCTGGGGCACGCCAAGCGTCAGCACATTGCGGTCATTGGCGATGGTGCCATGACGGCAGGCATGGCCTTCGAGGCCTTGAACAATGCGGGTGTCACGCCCGGTGTCAATGTGCTGGTGATCCTGAACGATAATGACATGTCGATTTCGCCGCCGGTTGGTGCACTGAATCATTATTTTGCACGGCTTATGTCCGGCAAGTTTTATGCCGCCGCCAAGAACATGGGCAAGGCTGTCTTGCAGCACATGCCGCCGGTACTTGAATTGGCTCGTCGGGTCGAAGGTCACGCTAAAGGTCTGGTGTCCCCCGCCACGCTGTTTGAAGAGCTGGGCTTCAATTATGTGGGCCCCATCGATGGTCATGACCTTGATGCGCTGGTGCCGACGTTGCAGAACCTGCGTCAGCTGGGTGGTCTTCAATTTCTGCACGTGGTTACAAAAAAAGGGCAGGGCTACAAACTGGCTGAAGCCGATCCTGTGCTTTATCACGGCCCCGGAAAATTCGACCCCACGGTGGGTATCCAGAAATCGACGGCCCCTGTGCGCCAGACGTTTACCCAGGTCTTCGGACGCTGGTTGTGTGACATGGCCCGGCACGACGATCGACTGATGGCCATTACCCCCGCCATGCGCGAGGGCAGCGGCATGGTCGAATTTCACCAGCAGTTTCCCGAGCGCTATTTCGATGTGGGTATTGCAGAGCAGCACGCCGTCACGTTTGCGGGTGGTATTGCCTGCGAGGGGCTCAAACCCGTCGTGGCCATTTATTCCACCTTCTTGCAACGAGGTTACGATCAACTGATTCACGATGTGGCGTTGCAAGACCTCGATGTAACGTTTGCGCTTGATCGTGCGGGTCTGGTGGGTGCTGATGGCGCTACCCATGCCGGTAATTACGACATTGCGTTTTTGCGCTGTATTCCCAATATGGTTATTGCAACGCCGTCTGACGAAAATGAAACCCGGTTGTTACTCAGTACCTGTTATCACTACAACGGGCCTGCCTCGGTACGTTATCCGCGCGGTGCCGGTTGTGGCGCCGAAGTCACGTCATCGCTCGATACCGTCGAAATCGGCAAAGGCCATGTTTTAAGGCACGGCAAGCGGGTTGCCATCCTGGGTTTCGGCACGCTGGTGCCCGCTGCGCTCGAGGCGGCCCACGAACTGGATGCAACCGTTGCTGACATGCGGTTTGTCAAACCGCTTGATCATGCTTTGGTTGATCAGCTGGTGGCCAGCCATGAGGCTATTGTGACACTTGAGGAAGGCGCCATTATGGGCGGCGCAGGCAGTGCTGTACTCGAGCATCTGGCCAGTCGCGGAGTCCAGATCCCTGTCCTGCAGCTGGGTTTGCCTGATGAATTCATTGATCATGGTGATCAGGGCAAATTGTTGCAGCAGCACGGGCTCGACGCCCTGGGCATTGCCGACTCGATTAGACAGAAGTTTTGTTTGTCCTAGTTTGTCCAGGACAAAATCGTGTCAATAGGGTGTCCCGCAAAAACCTGTCGAACCCAGGGGTTATGCTCGACACCGCTTGAACGTCAGGGTAATGTAGAGTCGTTATCATTCATTGTCCCGGCATCGTCCGGTTTTATACAGGTCAAATCATGAACTCCATCACTGATTCTGCTGCCGTCATGCCCGATGTTCAAAGCTCGGCCGATACCCGCCGGATGCCGATCCAGCGTGTCGGGGTTCGGGGTGTACGGCACCCCATGCTGGTCAGCGGCGCAGGCGGCCAGCCGATGCCCACCGTAGCCGACTGGGAGCTTACCGTTGCGCTGCCTGCCCATGAAAAAGGCACGCACATGTCGCGTTTTGTCGCCCTGCTCGAGCGCTATCGTGCAACGCCCATGACGCCAGCGTTGTTCTGCGAAATGGCCCAGAACATGCTGCCTCTGCTGAATGCGGAAAAGGGCGACATCCGCGCGCGATTCCCGTATTTCATTGAAAAGGTGGCCCCGGTATCCCAGGTTGCCAGCCTGATGGACTACGAAGTGTCCTGGAAGGCGATCGCCACGGCAGATGACGTGCAGTTCGAATTGTCTGTACTGGTGCCTGTGACCAGTCTTTGTCCGTGTTCCAAAGCCATTTCCCAGTACGGTGCGCATAATCAGCGCTCACACGTTACGGTCGAGGCAGTATTCGATACTGTTGATGCCATCGATGTGAATGCGCTCATTCAGGGTATCGAACAACAGGCTTCGTGTGAGTTATGGGGGCTGCTCAAGCGTGGTGACGAAAAGTTCGTTACCGAACGTGCTTACGAAAACCCCAAGTTCGTGGAAGATCTGGTGCGTGATGTGGCCGTGCAATTGCAGTCAATCAACGGGGTTCAGCGCTTCCGTGTCGAGGCTGAAAACTTTGAATCCATTCATAACCATTCTGCCTACGCCGTGGTTGAAGGCTGATTTTTTTGCAGCATGTTTTGCCGACGGGCAGGCCTTGGGGTCTGCCCGTCTTGTTTGATGTGTGTTGCTGCTATTTGCCTGAACTGAAAGCGATTTCAGGCAGGGGTGTAGCCCTGTGATACAACCCGCAATCATTGCCCGGAAAAACAGCTTCGTGCTATCATTAGCGGTTTCTTGCTCGACGGGCATGGGTGCGTTTACGCGCTTTGTCTGCGGGCTGACCCTTTTGCGGCTTATCGCAGGCCGTAAAAGCTATCCACAAGGAGTCCTACCTATGCGTCACTACGAAGTAGTGTTTATTGTGCACCCCGATCAAAGCGAGCAAGTGCCCGCCATGATCGAGCGCTACCAAGGCCTGGTTACCGGTAACAAAGGTACAGTGCACCGTCTTGAAGACTGGGGTCGTCGCCAGTTGGCTTACCCGATCCAGAAACTGGTAAAGGCACACTATGTGTGCATGAACATCGAGTGCGACCAGACCACACTCGACGAACTCGAGCACTCGTTCCGCTACAACGACGCCGTCTTGCGTCACCTGGTTGTCAAAACCAAAAAAGCTGAAACTGCGCCTTCCATCATGATGAAGTCCGTCGAACGCGAAGAAGCACGCAAGTCCAGCAACGACGCAGCGGCCAGCGCCGAGTAAACCCGCGTCACCCACAGGCAACGTGTTGAACCAGTTTCGCACTACCGCCAGTGTGCTTGAAATCAAGCCGCTGCGTTATACCCCGGCAGGGGTTCCGGTCACTGAGCTGGTTTTGGATCACGTTTCTGATGTCATGGAAGTCGGTGCAATGCGCCGTGTGCAGTTTTCCATAGTCGCAGTAGCCTTGGGCGATATCGGCCTGCTGATGGCCCAAACCCCGTTGGGGGTTTTGCTCAACATCGAAGGTTTTCTTGCTCCGGTCAGAAAAGGGGCCAGCAAACTGGTGTTGCATATACAGCAGGCGTCGCGTGTTTACGCCGATGACGGTCCTGTTACCGTTTAGCCGCGTTGTAGTTCCAGTTCTCGCACGGGCATTTGGCCCGATGCATACTTAATACCGATTGGGCCACAGGCTCAAGCACTCAAGAGGCACATTATGGCTTTCTTCAAAAAAGGCAAAGAAAAACGCAAGTTCAACCAGCAGAACCCGCTTTTCAAGCGTCGCAAGTTCTGCCGCTTCACCGCTGCCGGTGTCGAGCAGGTTGACTACAAAGATCTCGATACCCTGCGCGATTTCATCCAGGAAAACGGCAAAATTATCCCCGCCCGCCTGACCGGCACCAAGGCGCACTACCAGCGTCAGCTCGACACCGCTGTCAAGCGTGCCCGTTTCCTGGCGTTGTTGCCTTACACCGACAACCACAAATAATCCGAGGTTAAAGTCATGCAAGTTATTCTGCTCGAAAAAGTCAGCAATCTGGGTAACCTCGGTGATGTCGTCCGTGTTCGCGACGGCTTCGCCCGTAACTACCTGATTCCTCAAAAAATCGCTCGCCGCGCCACTGAAGCGGCTTTGAAAGAATTCGAAGCACGCCGCGCCGAACTTGAAAAGCAACAGGCCGAGCGTCTGGCTGCAGCTCAGGCCACAGGCGAAAAACTGGGCGGCTTCCTGCTCAAGATGTCCCAGAAAGCGGGTGTTGACGGCCGCCTGTTCGGTTCGGTTACCACCATGGACATCGCTGCAGCCCTGCAAGAAGGCGGCTTCCAGGTCGTCAAGTCGCAGGTTCGCCTGCCCGACGGCGCGATCAAGGCGGTGGGCGAGTTCCCCGCCCAGGTCGCATTGCATGCTGACGTCGTGGTTGACATCACTGTCAATGTTCAAGGCGAAATGGTCTAACTTCGGTTCATGACCCTGTCGTCCGCCATGGTACATTTCACAGCAATGTGAAGTACCTGGCCCCCTGAAGAAGCCGGTGCAAGCCGGCTTTTTCCATTTTGTTTCTTCTGGATTGCCTTCGTGGAAAACGTACAACCAACCGGTGACAAGCAGCTAGATTATTTGCGGGTTCCTCCGCACTCCATCGAGGCCGAACAGTCGGTTTTGGGTGGCTTGTTGCTCGACAATGCCGCTTTCGACCGTATTACTGATGTGGTTGGCGAAGATGACTTTTACCGTTTCGATCACAAAATCATCTGGCAGCACATCACGCGCCTGATCAGCCTCGCACGACCGGCAGACGTTGTCACGGTGTATGAGTCATTGGCCAGTGCCGGCAAAGGTGAAGAGGTTGGGGGGCTGGCTTATCTGAATGCACTGGCGCACAATACACCGTCCGCAGCCAACATCCGCCGCTATGCCGAAATCGTGCGTGAACGCTCTATGCTGCGCAAGCTGGTGTCGGTGGCGGATGAAATTGCGGCGGCCGCCTTTAACCCGCAGGGCAAGGAAGCTCGTCAATTGCTTGATGAGGCGGAATCCCGGGT
>JAAYID010000054.1 GCA_012744285.1 Alcaligenaceae bacterium | reverse complement strand
GAATGTATGGGTGGGCTGCGTTACGTTACCGGTTACCCTGATCGTGCCCCGGTACGCGCCGGCGTCAGTCTGGGCGATACCCTGGCGTCGCTGTATGCCGTGATCGGGGCCTTGATTGCCATGCATCATGTCAAAGCGAATAAAGGCAAGGGCCAGGTTATTGACGTGGCCCTGTATGAAGCGGTCTTTGCCGTGATGGAAAGCCTGATCCCCGAATATTCGGTTGGCGGTCATATTCGCGAGCGCACGGGTTCGGCACTGCCCGGCATCGTACCCTCCAATACGTATCAGTGCCAGGATGGCAGTTATGTGGCTATCGCCGGTAATGGTGATGGTATCTTCAAGCGCCTGATGGAGGCCATTGGCCGACCCGACCTGGGGGCAGATCCTGCTTTGGCGCAAAATGATGGGCGGGCCAAACAGACGGAAATGCTTGATAGCGTCATCGCGGACTGGGCTTCGCGGCATACGCTTGAACACATTCTTGAAACGCTGGATGCGGTGTCAGTGCCTTGCGGCCGTATTTACACCGCCAAAGATATTTACGAAGATGCCCACTACCGGGCACGCGAAATGATCCAGTCGTTCGTGCTGCCAGATGGCCAGTCGGTTGACCTGCCTGGTATTGTGCCCAAGCTGAGCGAAACACCCGGGCAAACACGCTGGCTGGGCCCGAAACTGGGCGAGCACACGCGCGAGGTGCTTGAACAGATCGGCGTCACACCCGAGCAATATGAAAAGATGAAACAGGCGGGGCTGGCATGACAGGTTCACCAATAACCGGCAAGAAACTGTACATACAAGAGGTTTCGGTACGCGACGGTTTCCAGATTGAACCGCGCTTCATACCAACGGAACAAAAAATCGAACTGATCAACGCCTTGTCGCGTACCGGCCTGGCCAAAATCGAAGTCACCTCGTTTACTTCACCCAAGGCTATTCCGAATTTGGCCGACGCCGAGGCGGTGATGTCGCAAATCGAGCGTGTTGACGGTGTTGTTTATGCCGTGCTGGTGCCTAATGTGCGCGGTTGCGAGCGCGCCCTGGCGTGTGGGGTCGATGAAATCAATTTGTTCATGTCGGCCAGCGCCACGCATAACCTCGCCAATCTGCGCATGACCCAGGAACAATCGCTAGCCCAGTTTGAGCAGGTGGTGCGGCACATCGATGGCCGCGCGGCCATCAACGCTTCGCTGTCAACAGCGTTTGGATGCCCGTTCGATGGTGCGGTGCCGGAAAGCGTTGTGTTTGATCTGGTGCAGCGCTATCTCGACATGGGCATTGGCGCCGTCAGTCTGTGTGATACCACCGGTGTGGCTAACCCCGCTCAGGTTGAGCGCGTGTGTGCCCAGGTGCGCGAG
This sequence comes from Alcaligenaceae bacterium, assembly GCA_012744285.1. GTDB lineage: Bacteria > Pseudomonadota > Gammaproteobacteria > Burkholderiales > Burkholderiaceae_B > Neopusillimonas > Neopusillimonas aromaticivorans. Next base: position 640 of record JAAYID010000054.1, on the reverse strand, counting down.
CGTTGGCCCGAGCTGGTTCTGACCGCCCACTTTCACGATACCCGCGCCATGGGTCTGGCGAATGTGCTGGCAGCCTTGCGCGCCGGTATCGACCGCTTTGACGCCTCGCTGGGCGGCTTGGGGGGCTGTCCGTTTGCCCCGGGCGCCAGTGGCAACGTGTGTACAGAAGATATGGTGCACATGCTGCAGGCCATGGGCTACGACACGGGTGTCAACCTTGATCAACTTATCGAAATTTCCCGCCTGCTTCCTGAAATCGTCGGTCATGATGTACCGGGTCAGGTCGCCAAGGCAGGCCCTTACTCACGCCGCTATCCCGTACCTGAATCGGTGCGGGCTCTTTCTGGAGCAAACCAATGAAAATCTGCCGTTTCAACGATAACCGCCTGGGCGTTGCCCGCGATGACCGCATCTATGATGTCACCGACGCCCTTGAGGTGCTGCCGGCCGCGCGTTATCCGTTTCCAACATACGATGTGCTGATGGCCAATCTGGATGCCGTACGTACCCGTATCGAGGCATTGCTTCCCGATGCCGCATCATTGCCCGCTGATGGCGTGACATTCCTTAGCCCGGTTGCGAACCCGGGCAAAATCGTTGCGGCACCGGTCAATTACACGAAGCACCTTGAAGAGGCCCG
>JAAYID010000053.1 GCA_012744285.1 Alcaligenaceae bacterium | reverse complement strand
TACCGGTCTTGGTCAGGTACACCCGCATAAAGCGGCTGTCCTCTTTGTCTTGCTTGCGCTGCACCAGCTTGCGCGTTTCCATCTGGTCAATCACCCGACTTAACGCAGGTTGCTGCATGACAATACTGCGCGCAATATCGCCGATTTTTTGGCCATCGTTCTCGAAAAGTATCTGAAGTACCCGGAAGTGAGCATACGTCAGGTCAAGTTCTCGCAGCACCGAATCGCGTAATTCCTGGTCCATCCGAAAAATCACGCAGGCCATCCGGTATGCGATGTTTTTCTTCAAACTCCAGTCTTCTGCCGTCAATGAGGGCGTTTCTTTTTCAGTCGCTGTTTGTTTGGCACGTCGAGAGGTCGCCATAGGTAAATCGCTGCCTTGCGAAGAGAAGCCAGGTGATTCTGGCTGAATGATTATCCAATTTTACCGTTGATGGTCTAGGTGTAATCACTAAGTATATTACATTACATATGTATTGACATGACTGTGTCAGCCTTCTTATAGTGTTTTGCAAGTGCAGCTATCTCACCTTGGGAGACAAAGATGGAAGCAGACACACTTGTGAAGCCAACCCAGCGTTACTTTCGCCCGCGCCGGCTCGGGCATGTGAATCTTTGGGTCGATGACCTTGATACCTCGGAACGTTTTTACAGCCAGGTGTGCGGGTTGAACGTTGAATTCACCGAGCCCGATCTGATCGCTACTTTTTTGGGTACCGGACACACACCGCATGACTTGGGCATGATCCAGAAAACCAACGGCGTTGATCGTTATGGCAAAGACGGTCTGCTGCAGTTGCCCGGTACCATCGGGCTGACCGTGGGTTTGAACCACCTGGCCTGGGAGCTGGAAAACGAAGCAGATCTGGTCGAGGCCTTCCGGCATCTGAAAGAAGACCAGATTGATACGGACCTGACCGTTGACCATCAGGTGGCGCATAGCGTTTATATCTTTGATCCCGATGGCAATTACAACGAGTTTTATTGCGATACCGTTAAAGACTGGCGAAACGTACTCAATGGTCCTATGGAATTGTTGACCAGTTACTGGGATCCGCTTCAGGCTCAGGGCTTCACGCAAGGGCGCTACGATGCAAACCCCGTGCTTAAAACCGTAGAGGGCGCTCCGGTTCAGCCCTGGCGCCTGACGCACGCCACATTGCAAACAGCCGATGTGCCACGTCTGGTTGATTTCTATACGCGGGTGGCGGGTTTGCACGTTGTCGCTGAGGATGATGGCGTGGTGTATCTGGCCGCCGAGCTTGATAACTATGACTACAACCTGGTGCTGGTTCCGCATGAGGAGCCGTCGTATCACCACGCGTCTTTTCAATTGAAAAACGAGTCGGTGCTGGCCAGTGCCAAGGCCGCCTTGATGAAGGCTGGCATCGAAATTGTCGAGGAAACTGATCTGCCCTGGAAGCAAAGCCTTTTCTTGCGTGATCCCGATGGCATGCTCAGCGAATGGTATGTCGCACGTTCGGGTCAGCGTAATTTGTCAGGTCGCGGTGCGGTGCCGCTGGCTGTGGCGGTATAGGAGCACATAAACATGAGCAAAAAACTTACGGCAGTTGTTTCGGGTGGTGGTATCGGTGGTCTGGCGACGGCAGCCGCGCTGGCTCAACGAGGTTGGGATGTCACGGTTTACGAACGACAAGACGCCTTGCGCGCGGTGGGCGCCGGTATTTATATCTGGGAGAACGGGCTGCGCGTGCTTGAAGCGCTCGGCGCGTACGAAGAAGCGACCGCCGGGGCCTTTCGCGGCACTCATTTCGAGCAGCGCGACAATCAGGGCAACATCATTGAGTCGGCTCGAATCGAGGACAACAAGCGGCTGCTGACCGTACCGCGCAGTGCCTTGCTTGATGCGCTGAAAAATGCCTGTATGCGTGCCGGGGTCAAGGTCGAAACCCGCGCCGAGGTCATCGGGGCAACAGCGCGTGGCGAGCTCTTGTTTGCGGGTAATGGGTCGGTTCAGGCCGATCTTGCGGTTGGGGTCGACGGGATCTGGTCCAAGGTGCGCGAGTCGTTAGGGCTTGAGGTTCTGCACGAGCAAACCCGCGAAGGTGCATTACGCGCCATGATTCCTGCGATGCCCGGTGATTTCGGGCCCGAGGACACGGGCAAGTATATCGAGTGCTGGAACGGTGAGCGTCGTTTCCTGATTACACCGGTCAGTGAAAAGGAAACCTATCTTGCGTTGACATGTCCGCACGACGACGTGCAGGCACGCGCCATTCCTGTGAACAAGGCCTTGTGGGCCGAGGCCTTCCCGCAGTGGAAACACCTGATTGATCGTATTGGATCTTCCCCGGTGAACTGGGGCGTATACAGCGTGACTCGTTGCAGTGCATGGTCCGCAGGTCGCACAGCGATTCTGGGTGATGCAGCGCATGCCCAGACACCCAATCTGGGCCAGGGGGGCGGTATGGCCATGCAAAATGGGTTGTCGCTCGCCGTACACCTTGAGGGGGTCACTGACCGTCGTGACATTCCGGATGCGCTTGAACGCTGGGAGCGTACCGAGCGTGAGTTGACCGAGCATTGTCAGCGGTGGGCCAGCCTCTATGGCGAAGTTGCCTATTTGCCCGATGAAATCAGAACCAGAGTCGTGCGTAATGCCATGAGCGACCCTTGGATTGCAGGCCAGGTATTTCGTGCGGCAAACCATTTGCCAACCGGCACAAACAAGTAGTCCGTCGCGCAGTCCCTTTTATATCATCAGGAGATAAGCATGAAAACGATCCGGAATCTTGCGCGGTTTGCGCTTGCAACTTTAACGTTGTCCGTCACGGCGGCAAGTTTTGCAGCCGAGCCGGTGCGTATCGGGTTTGGCATTTCAAAAACGGGGGAGCTGGCGCCGACAGCGGCCGGTCCATTGGCGGCCTACGAGTTGTGGCGTGATCAGGTCAATGCCAAGGGCGGGCTCGACGTGGCCGGCACGAAGCGCCCCATCGAGTTCGTCGTCTATGACGATCAGTCTGACGGTGGCAAAGAGGCGGCCATCTACGAGAAGCTGATCACGGATGACAAGGTTGATCTTCTGTTGTCGCCCTGGGGTTCACACAACCACTTTGCGATTGTCGGTGTTCTTGAAAAGCACGGCTTTCCCATGGTGGGAAGCACGGCGTCTTCCCAGCAAATTCGTTCGTTGAAAGCCAAGAATATCTGGTTTCCGACATCGGCCATACCTGACAAACATGGTGTAGAGCTGGCGCGCATGCTGAAAGCGCTGGGCGTCAAGACCGCCGCAGTGACAACAGTGCAAATCGGTTTTCCAATGGAAAACCGCAAAGAGCTGTTGCCCGCACTCAAAGAGGCGGGTATCAAGGTTGTACTTGATCAGCAGTATGCCCCCGGCGTTAAAGACATGACCGGTATTCTGTCTGATATCAAACGTTTGCAGCCCGACGCCGTCCTGAATCTTGCCTACCCGCCAGATGCCATTTTGTACATGCGTGGTGCGCGTGAGCAGGATATCAAGGCACCGTTTCAGTTCATTCTGGTAGGTCCCACCGCAGCGTTCTTCAGCACCATGTTTGGCAAGAATCTCGACAATATCGTGACTATGGGTCATTGGTCACCGAAAAAGACTGACTGGGCCGGTGCGCAGGCTTTTTTTGATGCCTACAAGGCAAAAACCAATGAAAACCCCGATTACCTGGATGCGGTTCTGACGTATATGTCAGCCGAGATTCTCGAGCAGGCGGTGGCAAAAGCGGGGTTGGACAAAGAGGCACTGCGTAAAACAATCGCCACGGAAACATTCTCGACCATTAACGGCCCTGTGAAGTTCAATGGGGTTCAGAACGATGTCACACCAACCATGTTCTTGCAGTTCCAGAATGGTGAGGTTGAAATCGTGCACCCGCCTGAAATGGCAACCGCCAAGTTCCAGCCCAAAACCGGGTGGGAAAAGTAGTCCGTATGAGTAGCTTGTTTTCACCTGAGCTGCTCATTGCAACCCTGGCATTGGCTTCGGTCTATGCCTTGGTTGCCCTGGGGCTGAACCTTATCTACGGTGCCATGCGGCTGCTTAATGTTGCCCATGGCGAAATCATGATGCTTGGGGCCTATGTCACCTTTTGGTTGTTCACGGCCTACAAGATTTCACCTCTGGTATCGATGTTTGCGGCAATGGCGGCGGCAGCGGCCCTGGGCTGGCTCTGTTACGGGTTGCTGATTCGGCGTCTGGCCAGTACCCCGGCCCTGGTGCAGCGTATTGAAGCGAACTCATTGTTGATATTTTTTGCGTTGTCGGTCATTTTGCAGAATCTGGGGGCATTGCTGTTTTCGGCCAATGCGCGTAGTTACAGTTATATGGAAACTTTGGTGCAGATTGGGGATGTCAGCATTGCCTTGAACCGCCTGGTCATCATTGGTGTCAGTGCACTGGCAACGATAGCCGTCATGTCCTTTCTGCGTTTTGGTGTCACCGGTCTCGCCATTCGGGCCTTGATCCAGCAACGCGATGCCGCAGCGTTGGTGGGGGTGCATGCTGACAAGGTCAATCGCGTTATTTTTTGTCTGGGTTTTGCGCTGGCCGGCCTGGCAGGTTCTCTGGTCAGTCTGGTTGAAAGCATCACGCCGTTCTCCGGCTTTCCATTCACTATCGCTGCTTTCTTCGTCATTATTCTTGGCGGTCTGGGCTCGATCGGTGGCAGTGTCATCGGGGCGTTATTGCTGGCCTGTGTTGAAGTCTATGGATCTGCCATTACGTCGCCGGCATATCGCTCCATTCTGCTATATGGGGTCTTTATTTTGGTCTTGTTTGTCCGGCCTCAGGGCTTGTTTGGCAGGAGGTTGGCATGAGGCGATTGCAGTTGTCTGATCTCAAGAGCTGGTTAGCCTTGCTGGTTGTGCTGGCGGTATTGCCGGCCATGCTGGGTACATATGGGCAGGGCGTGATGTTGCAACTGTTTGCCTGGATTGCCTTGACCGCCAGTTGGGTCGCGTTTTCAGGTATGACAGGTTACATCTCGCTGGGTCATGCGGTTTTCTATGGCCTGGGCGGCTATGTCATGGCACTCAGCTGGATGACTTTACCGGTCTGGGTGGCGTTGCCGTTGTCCGCGTTTGCCGCCGCGTTGTTTGCAATGTTGGCCGGCTTGCCGTCATTGCGTGTCCGGGGGCCGTATTTCGTCATTCTGACCTTCGGTCTGGCTGAATTGGTCAAGTTCATTGTCATCGCTATTGAGTCGTCGTTGGGCATGAGCGGGCGGTTGTTGCTGGGTGCGCCTGATGTGATGGTATTGGCATACGGCATGCTGGGGCTTGCCGTACTGGCTGTCGCTTTGGTGATGGTGCTGCGGCACTCTCGCCTGGGCATGGCACTTTGGGCGGTACGTGAAGATGAGGTCGCGGCGATGACGATGGGTGTTCCGGTAACCCGGGTCAAACTTGTTGCTTTTGTTTTGTCTGCAGGTATTCCGGCCATGGTCGGTGCCCTGACGGTCTTGCGTTCAACCTATTTTGAACCCATGCAAATGTTCAGCCCCATCACGTCGTTTACGATCGTTACCATGGCGATTATTGGTGGCAGCGAGCGGCCTGCCGGGCCTTTGCTAGGTGCGGGGTTCATCATGTTGTTGTCCGAGCTGCTGTGGTCACGGGCACCTGAGTTCTACATGATGTTGCTGGGCGTTTTGCTTTTGGCTTTCGTCTTGTTTGCCCCTGATGGCATCGTCGGTAAATGGCAATCCCGTCGTCGTCTCCGGAGCGCAGCATGAGCCATTTTTTGAATGTTCAAGGGGTCACGCGCCGTTTCGGAGGCGTTATTGCTGTTCGCGATGTCAGTTTCCAGATGCACGAGGGTGAAATTCTGGGTTTGATGGGGGCGAATGGGGCTGGCAAGACGACGTTGTTCTCGATGATCGCCGGTAATGTGGCGCCCAGCGAAGGCGTTATACAGTTTGACGGCAAAGAGGTGCCTGCGCGTCCCGATGAAGCCAGTCAGATGGGTATAGCGCGCACCTTCCAGATTGTGCGGCCGTTCCCAACCATGACCGTGCTTGAAAATTGCATGGTTGGGGCTTTGTATGGTCATCGTCGTTTGAAAGACCTTCAGTCGGCCAGTGAGGTCTGTCTGGAGTTACTGGGTGAAGTAGGGCTTGCCGGGCAAGCGCACAAGCCTGCGGCAACGCTTAATCTTGCGGGTCGAAAGCGGCTGGAAATTGCCAAGGCATTGGCCACCCAACCACGCTTGCTGCTGCTTGATGAGGTCTTGGCGGGTTTGAATGCCACCGAGGTGGATACTGCACTCGAGCTGATCCAGCATGTGAAGCAGCGCTACAGCCTCAGCATCATCATTATTGAGCATGTGATGAAAGTGTTGATGCGCATGAGCGACCGCATTGTGGTGCTGCATGAAGGGCGCAAGCTGATGGAGGGCCTGCCGGCCGAAGTCAGTAATGATCCCCGTGTCATCAAGGCGTATCTCGGAGAGCAGCATGGCTAGTATTCTTGATGTAACGAACCTGTCGGGTGGCTACGGCGAAGTCCAGGTCCTCAAAGACGTAACGGTTTCGATAGCAGAAGGGCAAGTGACGGCATTTGTTGGCAGCAATGGCGCGGGCAAGACGACCTTGATGCGTCTTCTGGCTGGGTTGATTCCTGCCACGAGTGGCCAGATCAACTTGCAGGGTGAGTGTGTCAATGCATTGTCTCCGCCCGATCGCCTGGCTCGAGGGGTGTCGCTGGTTCCTGAAGGGCGATTGGTATTTCCCGACTTTACAGTTGCAGACACGTTGCGCATGGGGGCTTATGCACCCCATGCCCGATCGGGTTGGCGCGAGCGGGCCGAACAGATGTACGCGCTGTTTCCGCGTTTACGCGAACGTCGCACCAGTCAGGCGGGTTTTCTGTCGGGTGGCGAGCAACAGATGCTGGCCTTAGCCCGAAGCCTGATGTCAAAACCGAAAGTCCTGTTGCTGGATGAGCCAACCTTGGGCCTGGCGCCGACTATGGTGCAAGAGTTGTTCAGTATTTTGGCTGACATTCACAAAACGGGTGTCACGATCGGTCTGGTCGAGCAAAACGTACATGCGGCTCTTACGATGGCCGATTATGCATATGTGCTCGAGGACGGAGAAATCGCCTTTCACGGGCCAAGCGACGAAATTCTGGCGTCATCTGCGGTTAAGGCCGCGTATCTTGGAATTGACGAAGAGGCATAACAGAAGAGGCATAACGCGCACAGCGGATACGGCGGCAACAGGCTATGCGGCGCAGCAACCGTTGCCGCAACAAGATGGTTGTCAGGTTGCGTTACTGCCGTGCGCTGCTTGACGCACCAGCAATCGCGCCATTTCGGCAATAGCCTCTTCAACGGTCGGGCTGTATCCATGCCTCTGGCAGGCCAGCATCAAGTTGCGGGGCAGGCCGAAGTCTTCAACCAGCCAGCCTTGTGCGCAGCGGCCGGAATTAATATCAGGCACCTGCTGAAGCAGGTCACCCGTGTGCGGGAAATACACCCATACGGGCTTGCCTAGCGCAATGGCGTGCGCCGTTTGTTGCCGTCTGGGCAACGGAGATGTCAGGTCAGCTTTTCTGCATATGGTCGTCAATTCGGGTCAGCACATCGCAGAGCTGTGTCCGCTCTTCCTCAGATATGACTTCCATCGCCCGTGTCATGATGTCATGGGCTGATGGCCAGGCCTGTTCATAACTTTTTTTACCAGTCTTGGTCAGGTACACCCGCATAAAGCGGCTGTCCTCTTTGTCTTGCTTGCGCTGCACCAGCTTGCGCGTTTCCATCGGGTCATGACACCCCTGAATGAAACTGAAATTCATACCTTGCATGAAGCACTTGACGGTGTTTGGATCGTACAGACGTTCAAGCAGATACTTGCGACATCATGATGTTGAGGCTAGATGATTGGTTTGATATGGTGTGATGATGTTTTTGATGATTATTTGGGGTGTTCATGAGAACAACAGTTACGCTGGACGACGCGCTTTTTAAGCGGGCACTTGAAGTCGCAGATCCTGGCATGGATAAATCCGAGTTATTTCGTGAGGCCGTCAAGACGTTCATTCGGGTCCAGTCTGCGAAACGTCTTGCTGTACTGGGCGGCGCTGCGCCAGACATGGCAGATATCCCTCGCCGTGATCCGGAACATGCATGAGACGGGTTCTGGTTGATACGTCCGTCTGCAGACATTTACCCAAGCAATCGTGCCATTTCGGCAATCGCCTCTTCAACCGTTGGGCTGTACCCATGCCACTGGCAGGCCAGCATCAGGTTGCGAGGCAGGCTGAAGTCTTCAATCAGCCAGCCTTGTGCGCAGCGGCCGGCATCAATATCGGGCACTTGCTGAAGCAGGTCACCCGTGTGCGGGAAATACACCCACACGGGCTTGCCTAGCGCAATCGCCACCCCAACCTCAAACACCGTACCCGAATCCGGCTCAATGCCACGAAACGGTTCAAGATTGGCCACAACCCCGTCAGCCTGCCGGATCATCTGCATGTTGGCCTGTGCAATGGCGTGCGCCGTTTGTTGCGGGCTGGGCAAAGGGGTAATGTCGTTATCCAGCGGGTAAAGGCCAGTTAGCCCGTGCTGTTCACATACGGTCTGCAAATACTTGCCCCAGGCGATGCTGTCTTCCCGAAAAACATCCGGGCCTGCCAGATAAATTTTTTTCATCACCCCAAGCCTATCGTGTACTTGATTCGCGTGCTTTAAGGTCAAGCACCATGTTTTCCAGATCGCCACGAACCGTGTTTGGGTCGCAAAGAAAATCTGTCAGATACTTTCCGCCCTTTTCAATGGTGACCCCGGTTGATGTCGACTGCTCGATACTGTCATACGACGTATACACTGTGTACAGGTACTGGCCGTTGGGAACACCTATTGAGTAGTTCTGATGACGACCTATGCCTTCCCAGGCGTACAGTTCAATTGCCGATAGCGGCACAGTCAGTGCCAGTTCAGGCGCTGCGCCTGGCTTGCCGTAGGCATAGGTTACGGTTTGGCCCGACTGCGTCAGTGTGACACTTCTGCCTTTTTTGGCGATATCGCATGAAAATTCGGCCGCGTGTACGGTAGCTGTTCCGAGAGTCAGGCCGATCAGTGCAACGCAAATGTTCAATAAGGAAGGCATGGGGTTTCTATACGTAATAGAGGGGAATAAAGCCTGTGATGCTGTTCATTACAGCAAACTGGCGTTTGAATGTTACCGTCCGTCTGTCTCGATGATCTGTCCGGACAAACAGGCGGGTGGCGTTCGTAGGTAGGTAG
>JAAYID010000052.1 GCA_012744285.1 Alcaligenaceae bacterium | reverse complement strand
ACCAGATGCGCTACCAGGCTGCGCTACGCCCCGACAAGACCGCAATTATGGCACATTTATAAACTCTTGTCTTAACGTTTGAAAAATAAAGGTGTGTGTCGTAATCTGCAAAAGCGCAGGCGATAATTTATGATAGATTCACGTCGCATCGTCCCTCCTTTTTTTTCACTCGACCGAGTCCGCGATGTCCGAAACGCAAACGCCAGCCCAAGGGGCGGCAGCCGACAGCCAGGAATATGATTTCTCCCAGCAGGTCGGCCATCTGCTGCGCCGCGCCTATCAGCGTCATACGGCGCTTTTTCAGCAAATCATCCCCGACACCCAACTTACGGCGGCACAGTTCGTTGTGCTTTGTGCCGTGCGCGACGGCGGTGCCTGTTCGCTCAGCGAGATCGTCAAGCGAACAGCCATAGATCAGGCCACTGTGCGGGGGGTGATCGACCGGCTCAAGGTGCGCAAACTGATCGGCGTTCGTCATGATGAAGCCGACCGGCGCAAGGTGCTGGTCAGTCTGATGCCGGCCGGTCTTGCGCTGGTGCAGTCGATGGTGCCGTTCGCATTCGAGATTACCGAGAAAACGTTTGCGGGTTTCAACCCTGCCGAACGCTTGGCTTTGGTCTATCTGTTGCAGAAAATGTGTCAGGCTGATGAGCTCGAGGGTTCGTAAATATGTAATGTATACGCTTTAAATGGTTGTTTTTCCAGAGGCGTTGGAAAACTTCGTTTTATTTCAGCGCCTTGGTTTTAAATGCGGACTTGATGTCCGCATTTTGTTTTTTGGTTGGCTTTGAAAATCAAGGGTTTATCCCTAGGTTTTACTGTCTTGTGGCACAAAAGTTACGTGTGTACACTTGATTGGTGCTTTACTTTTAGCAATAGCGTTTTTGCCGGTGCCGTCTGGGTAAAGGCGCATCTCTTAGGGAACTGACATGAAAGGCATGAAATTTTATTCATCGCTGCTGGGCCTGGCGCTCGGCGCCGCAGTAAGCACTTCCGCAGTCGCACAAGATGTTTTGAAAATTGGTGAGCTGAACAGTTACAAGACCCAGCCTGCGTTTCTGGGGCCTTACAAAAACGGTATGGAACTGGCCGTTGAGCAAATCAATGCGGCAGGCGGCTTGCTGGGCAAAAAGGTCGAACTGATCATTCGCGATGACAATTCCAATACCGGGGATGCCGTACGTGCTGCCGAAGAACTGATTTCACGCGATAAAGTCGATGTCCTGACCGGCACATTCCTTTCACATATCGGGTTGGCTGTCACTGACTTTGCCAAGCAAAAGAAACGCTTCTTCCTGGCCAGTGAACCCCTCACTGACAAGATCGTCTGGGCCGATGGCAACCGGTACACATTCCGTCTGCGTACCTCCACCTACATGCAGGTTGCAATGCTGGTTCCCGAAGCTGCCAAGCTCAATAAAAAGCGCTGGGCGGTGGTGTACCCCAACTACGAATATGGCCAGTCGGCTGTAGCCACTTTCAAGGCGCTTCTGAAAGAGGCGCAGCCCGATGTCGAGTTCGTGGCTGAACAGGCTTCGCCGCTGGGCAAGGTTGATGCCGGCAGCGTGATCCAGGCCTTGTCAGATGCCAAGCCCGATGCCGTATTCAACGTGTTGTTCGCTGCTGATCTTGCCAAGCTGGTACGGGCAGGTTCACAACGTAATTTCTTCGACAATATTCCTGTGGTCAGCTTGTTGACGGGCGAGCCCGAGTACCTTGACCCGCTGGGCAATGAAACCCCTGAAGGCTGGATCGTGACGGGCTACCCCTGGTACGCCATCAACACGCCCGAGCACAAGGCTTTCCTCGAGGCTTACCAGGCCAAGTTCAACGACTATCCGCGCCTGGGTACGGTGATCGGGTATTCCGCCATCATTTCGCTGGCCGAAGGGATCAAGAAAGCCGGTTCTACGGATACTGAAGCCCTTATCAAAGCGTTTCGTGGCCTTGAACTGATGTCTCCGTTTGGTCCCATTACCTACCGTCCGCAAGATCACCAGTCGACCATGGGTATCTATGTGGGCAAGCTGGCCAAGAAAGATGGCAAGGGCATCATGGGTGAATTTGTCTATGTCGATGGCAAAGATGTGCAGCCTACCGACGAGCAGGTCAAGCAGTGGCGTAAAGCAGAAGACTAAGGCAACACAACAAACCTCTGTCACCGTTGCCGGTGGCAGAGGTTTTTAATTGGTAGGTAGCGTCAAATGGACTTGTCAGGTTTCATTGTTCAGATTCTGAACGGGTTGGCCGAGGCGTCATCGCTGTTTCTGGTGGCGGCCGGGCTCTCGCTCATTTTCGGTGTCACGCGCATCGTCAACTTTGCGCACGGTTCGTTGTACATGCTGGGTATCTATGTGGCCTATTCGGTCGTCCAGCAGTTTGGCCAAAGTCCATTTGGGTTCTGGTTCAGTCTGGTCGCGGCTGCCTTGCTGGTCGGTGCATTCGGGGCCTTGATCGAAATTGTATTGCTGCGGCGCATTTACAGGGCGCCCGAACTGTTCCAGTTGCTGGCGACTTTTGCGCTGGTACTGGTCATCAATGATGCCACTTTGTTCATCTGGGGGCCGGAAGATTTGCTGGGGCCGATTGCCCCGGGCGTCCGGTCGTAAAGGAGGGTGCAGGAACTATGATTGAAATCGAAAAGCCAAGAATT
>JAAYID010000051.1 GCA_012744285.1 Alcaligenaceae bacterium | reverse complement strand
GGTCGATGAAATTGAGGCACTGTTGCCGTGGAATACCCATGACCAGGATTTAGCCATGAATCTGGCGGCACTGGAATAATGGGGTAAATGGAGCGCGTACCTTGACCCGGCGCGGCATTCTGGCGCAGTGTGCGTAATTGCGCATTGACGTTGCTAAGAATGGATTGGGCAGCATTGAGGCTGCTGACGGGCCAGATCCGTGTAAAGATGATGAACATCAGGGTGTTGCCCAGCAAGATGCCGATGATCCTGTCGATCGCAACAGAAAGTTCTATGTCAGGGCCAAAGCCTTGCAGTACGGTCATCAGAAAGGCCAGCCCGATTTGTACGCCGGCATACGAGATGCGTTCCGACCCGCTGGATACCCAGCCTGCAACCAGCGTGCCTGCAAATACCAGCAGCATCAATTCACCGATGGATGTCATCATGGGCATGAGCAGCAACAACGAGGCGACCCCCATGGCGGCGCCAATCAGGCAGCCGGTAATTCGTAGTGCCAGCTTATGGACGGTTTCACCGGTAGAGCCCAGCGCGGCCACGTAACAGGTGACCAGGGCGGTATGGATGTCTTGCCATTCAAGCGCCGTATAGACAATGTAGGCCAGGCTGGCGGCCAGAGTGGTTTTGAGCGCAAAGCGGTAGTGCTGCGGGTTGGTCAGGGCATCGGCACGCAAAAAAGTGGCCGGTGGGTCTTTGGGGCCGTCAGGTACAGGGGTGTCCAGAAGTTGTCTGCAGTTGGCAAGGGTTGTTTTCAGAGCCGCTGTTGAAGAATAGTCGGCGGCAGTCTTGTCTGGCGTTGCCGTTTCAGGGCACTGGGTCGGTACGTCCAGGTCAGCCTGGCGTGTGATCAATAAAAGAAGTTGCAATGTCCGCTCATGCTGTGTGCGCAACTGCAGGACTTCTTTTGACGGGGCCAGGTGAAACAGGGAAATGAACATCAGGTAGCTGTTGATCAGGGCGCTGCCCTCGCGCAACAGCGGGCGTGCATCCGAGGCAGGTTTGCGGTCTGCCATGATGTCGTCAATGACACTTAGCCGGTGTGCCAGCGTTTTACGCAGCAGCCGGGGTACCGAGAGGCCGAAAGCACAATTGCATACGATCAGCAGAGTCATCGGAATCAGGGTCATCAGCCACGCGTACAGAATGCCGCGTGTTGCCAGTTCGCCCACCGGTACCATGCCCAGCAACGTCATGATGAAGGCAATGACCAGGGCAATAATCCCGCCAATTTCGCCGAGTTTCGAGGCCGATCCGATGTAAAGAAACAGGAACGAGCTTGACGCCAGAATAATCAGTCGCAGGGTCGGGTTGCTGATTGACAGCTGTGTCAGCCATACCAGTAGCGCCACCATCACCGACACCAGCACGCAGATGGCCATGGCTTTCAGTGTGCTTTCGCCAGGATCGGGGCGCATGATGAACAGCACCAGGTAGCACCCGATCGCTACCAGCGGTAGTTGCCAGATCATGAACACCATGGCGGTCAGCGCGCAAATCACCCCAAGGCGCCAGGCCGTGGCCAGGCGTCCGTCGAAGGGCTGCAGCTCGTTGCGTATTTCGTGCCAGAACGGGTGACTCATTGGCGCCGGGCCTTCAGCACGATGTGTGGGTGCGTACAACCACCGAGGCCGATGCCCCCGCGCGCATCAGGTCGTCAGGCGGGTTGTCGAGCTGGATCCGCACCGGAAAGCGCTGCGCGACCCTGACCCAGTTCAGTGATTTCTGAACGTAGGGGAGCGAGCGCGGCAGTGGAATCAGCTCTTCGTTGGCGACACCCCAGCCAATCGTGATGATGCGTCCTTTGATGGGGCGGGTAGGGTCAGACAGGGCGAAGGCTTCTGCGCATTGCCCGGCTCGCAGGCTGGCCAGATCGGTTTCCCGGAACAGTGCGGTGGCATACCACTTGTCGGTGTTGATCAACGTGAAGAGGTTTTGATCGGGCATCAGGTGTTCACCGGTCGAGACTTTCAACCCGACCACCAGACCATTGTGCGGCGCATTAACCGTGGTGTCAGCCAAGGCTTTTTCGGCCAGAGCCAGACCGGCATGGGCCGCCCGCACAGCGGCTTGAGCTGCTTCCAGTTCACCGATAAGCGCCTTGGCGGCACCCGACTGGGCCTGGGCTTGCGTCAGGCTGACCGTTGCATCGCGCACGGCGGTTCGTGCCGTATCAAGGTCTTGTTGGGTAACGTAGCCTTTGCGGGCCAGGGGCTCAAGCCGTTGCTGTGTGCTGCGCGCCAGTTCAAGGTTGGCTTGTGCCCGTTTGATTTGCTCGTCGGCGATGGCGGCATTGGCGGTTTCGGCCCGGATTTGCCGCTCGCGCGTCGATAACGCGGCATTGGCGACCGCCAGTTCGGCGCGGGCCTGCTCGACCCGAAGTTCATATACGCGCTTCTCGAGCTGATACAGCGGTTCACCGCGAGCGACACGGTCACCTTCGCGCACGTGGAGTTCGACGATTTTCCCGGGTACCGGCGTGCTGATGTGCACGATATCCGCTTCGAGAATGGCGTCTTCGGACAACCGGTTGTTGTCAAGGTAGCGCCACCATGCCAGGCCTGCCGCGATGGTGAGGGCAATGATGGTGATGGCCAGCCAGCGGGCCTGGTGCCGCTGGGTTGTGCTTGGGTCGTGTGGCATAAGATTAGTGCGGGGAAAAGGCGTAAGCGAAGGCCAGTGTCAGCAACAGGCATAAACAGCTGTAGACCAGCAGTCTGACGGGTAAGGCGTCATCAAGGCCGCTGCGAATCAGCAGAGCCCGGATCACGACAGTCAGTGGAATACTGAGCGCCAGACCGATCAGCCAGGCGGGGAAGTAGCTGCCGAAAATCAGGAATGAGGGCGCGCGGCCCTGGCTGCAGCCGGTCAGCGTGGACAGACCGGCCAGGCACGCAAGCACGATAAGCGGGCGTTGTGGTGT
>JAAYID010000050.1 GCA_012744285.1 Alcaligenaceae bacterium | reverse complement strand
GAACAACCCCGTTAACCGTAATACTGACTGATACTCGCGACATCACATCCATCCAGTAAAAAAATCAAAACCCTGCTGCGACATCGCCTCAGCCCGCGCCCAGATACGCCGCCAGTAAAGCAACGACAGCCACAGTAAATGCCCATGTCCAGGCCGGCATTTGTACCGTGACCATTGCTCCCTTGGCTTCAGGTGACGCGCCTGCGGTCGTCGGAACAACACCGCTGCCCCCACGCGTTGACACGGCAGGTGCACCGCCATCAGTGAGGCTCTCGGTCTGAAGCATCCCGCCTGTCACCGATGCGGCAGCAGGTGCCGATACCACCTCGTTCAATCGGGTGAAAAACTGCTTGGTCATCCGGGCTGCAGTTGCATCGATAAGACGCGAGCCAATCTGTGCCAGCCGCCCGCCAATCTGTGCTTCGGCGCTATAAACCAGCTTTGTTTTTTCAGCTTCAAGCGACTCAAGGACAACCTCGACATCGCCTTTGGCAAAGCCGGCAACGCCGCCATCACCTTCGAAAACGAGCGAATAACGTTCGGGCTTTCGCTGGTCAGTGAACTGCATGCGCCCCTTGAACCGGGCCTTGACCGGCCCAATCGCAGCAACCACAACCACATGCATCTGCCCCTGCTCATCGGTGAGCACCGACTCGCAACCTGGAATAGCCGCCTGCAACGTCTCGGGACTCATCAGACTTTCCCAAACCTTTTCACGGGCCAGGTTTAATACTTGATCACCGGTAAACTTCATGACAACTCTCTTTTGATTGGCGAATTAAAGCGGAGGCAGCGTGGCAGGCCGATTGGTCTGCCACCGCATCACATGAATGTTGATTACCGATGAAAGACCCGCCAGTTCGAACGGATCATTCGCCACCATCTGCTCGACCTCTTCACGCGTTGCCGCATCAATGACCATGACACCACCCACCGGACGCCCCTCGCCATCAAGCAAGGGACCGCCGATATGGACACGGTCACGAAATGCTTTCATGTACTCGATGTGCAAGGGACGGGTTGTTGCGCGAATGTCTTCAGCCTTTCCGTCGGTACGGTCAAGGCGGTAAACCACAAATTGCTGCATATCAGTTAGTCTCCTGTGCCGGCGGGCGTCGCCTGTGGCGCACTGGCCTGCCGGACCGGGTTAATCGTTTGCCACACTTTCTGGGCAGTGACCGGGCCATCGATATGGACCACGCCAAACGGCTTCAGCGCATCAACAATCGCCCCGATAACCGCAGGCGGAAAACCGATAGTTCCGGTTTCTGCACCGCCCTTGACGCCCAACGGGTTGGTTTTGGTGGGAACCGGCCGGAAACCGAGCTTGAAGCGCGGGAAATCCTTTGCTTTGGGCATGGCGTAATCGGTAAATGATCCGGTCAGCAACTGACCATCAATATCGTGCACAATCTGTTCTTTGAGCGCCTGTCCCAGGGCTTGGGCGATACCGCCGTGAATCTGGCCTTCGAGCAACAGCGGATTGACAACGGTACCCACATCGTCGACTCCGACCGCCTCAACCAAGGTAACCTCGCCGGTTTCCGGATCGATTTCAACTTCGGCAACATAGCAACCGTTGGGATAGTTCTGCGGATTGGCAGAAAAGAACCCCCGGCCCTCAAGGCCGTTCCAGAGATCAGCGGGCAGCGGTTTGGGCGATGCCCAGGCGTAAGTGGCACGCGCCACGCGGTCAAGCGTTACCGTATGCTCACCCGACGCATCGCGATAGACCCCTTTCTCAAAAGACAGGGCGCTTTCATCACACCCCGTCAATATCGCGGCCACACGACGGCCTTTGGCAATCACTTCCTGACACGCCCCCAACAGGGCGGATCCACCAACGGTCATGCTGCGTGAACCGAAACTGCCACGGCCGTTGGCAATTTTCTCGGTATCGCCCTGTACGTAACGAATCTGGTCAAGCGGCACCCCCAGCCATTCGTGAACCATCTGGGGAAATGAGGTTTCATGCCCCTGACCATACGACACCGTACCGGCAAAAATAGTCAGGCCACCCGTGGCATCGAAGCGAATTTCCATGCGATCGCTCAGCGTGGCCGATACCTCGATATAAACACTCACGCCCCGGCCGCGTAACAACCCTTTGGCAGCACTGGCTTCACGGCGGGCATCGAACGAATCCCATTCAGCCAGACGCAATGTCTGATCCATGATGGCTTCGAACTCGCCGTTATCATAGGTTTCGCCAATGGCCGTACGAAACGGCATTTGGGCCGGGGTGATCATATTGAGTCGCCGGATTTCAACGCGGTCCATCTGCAGCGCCTCGGCCGCAATATCCATCATGCGCTCAACAATCAATGTTGACTCGGGGCGACCTGCCCCGCGATATGTCGTCAGGGTACGGGTGTTGGTGAAAATGCCGTTGATCTCGACGTGCATGGCAGGAAAGGCATAAACGCCGGCTAACATCCGGGAACCCACCAGTGGCGGGTGTGCTGTGGACGGCCCCAGTTGACACCCCAGGTTGTGATACAGCCGCACACGCATGCCCAGAACCGTACCATCTCCCTTCAGCGCCATTTCGGCAAAAGCAAGCTGGTCGCGGCCATTGAAATCGGACAAAAAGCTTTCACTGCGATCACTGACCCACTTGACGGGCCGACCAATACGCTTCGACGCCCACAGCACCAGAATTTCTTCAGGGTAGATCCCGCCCTTGGTACCAAACCCCCCTCCGATATCCCCCGCAATAACGTGGATACGGTTGGCAGGCACCCGGATAATGTGCTCGGCAAGAATCAGCTTGATGCGATGCGGATTCGCGGTGGAACTGCGCAACTGATACTGTTGCGCACCTTCATTGAAATGTCCGATGCAATTACGCGGCTCGAGCGGATTACCCGCCAGACGCTGGCTGACGATACGTTCGCTGACGACACGATCAGCCTGCTCGAAGGCCTTTTCGGTGGCTTCTGCATTACCCAGTTCGTGAACAAAACAACGATTACCCTGGGCCTCGGGCCACACCAGGGGCGCCCCGTCAGCAATCGCTGCCTCGACAGAAGCGACAGCAGGCAATGCCTCGTACTCAACCTTGATCCGCTCTGCCGCGTCCATTGCGTGCTCAAGCGTATCGGCCACCACAAAGGCGACCCCTGAGCCGACCGCCAGTACGCGATCTTTTGCAAGCGGGGGAAACGGCGTGCGGTGGTAAGTCTTTCCGGTAATTGTAGGAGGGATACTGATACAGGGAATCATGCCCCAGCCGTCCTGCTCATAGTCTTCAGCCGTCAAGACCGCATAGACACCCTCAACCTCGAGCGCCTCAGACACATCAATATCAAGAATTCTGGCGTGCGCAACCGGCGACCTCAGCACATACCCGCGGGCCTGTCCCGGAAGGGTGAAGTCGTCTGCATAAGCCCCGCGCCCGGTCAACAGGCGTGGATCTTCAAGACGCGGTACTGGCGCTCCGATGCCCTGCGCCTGCACACCGCTTTCAGGTCTCAACACCACGTCGGACTCAATTTTCATGGCCAAATTTCCCGTATTGCCCGCAGTGATACAGCAAAGGATCAGCGGGTTCAGCCGGAAAGCGAATATCCGTGACCTCGCCCACAAACAAGGTATGGTCTCCGCACGGGTAGCTATGACGCACGTGTGTCGCAATGGCGACCTTTGAACCATCGAGCACATGTACGCCACCGAGCGCGACAAACTGCGGCTGCAGATCGGGTGACGGTTTTCCTGCAAAATGGTTGCTGGCCCAGCGTTGCTCTTGCGCCAGAATACTCACGCCAAACACACCGGATGCATTGATTTTTTCGTGCAAACGCGCTTTGCAGGCCACCGACACGATCACCAAAGGCGGCTCGAGCGAACCCGACATGAAGGCATTGGCCGTCATGCCATGCACCTCACCTTCGGTTTCGGTTGTGACCACGACAACGCCGGAAGCGAACTGTCCCATGGCACGCCGGAAATCAGCCGACTCAAAAGAACGTACACCCTGGGCGACAGGATCTTGCACGATCGACATATTAATCTCCTTGCATACCCGGCCATGAAATGGGCCAGGCTATGATTACTACAACTGCATCGGGGCTGACGGCTGAAGCCCCTCAACTGACAGGATCAGTGGAAAAACTCTTTGTTGGGATCCATACCCCACTGTGTGGTTTCGTCAGCAAAGCCCGAAAACTTCTGTGGCACATAATCGGCATTCACGCTGTCACCGTCGGTGTAATGCTCGACCCGGAATCCGAACGGATCTCGCCAGTAATCAAAAATCTGGCTGCCCAACAGATGGCGTCCGACACCGACATCCAGCCGGTAACCCTTACGCTCAAGATAGTCGTGCGCCCCCATAACGGCATCCAGATCCAGCATTTCGAACGAGCAGTGATGCACACCCAGGTCTTGGGCCTGAACCACCAGCATTGAATGGTGATCGACCAATTCCTGACCACGATCCATGCGCAGGAATGTGCCGATGACCTGATCCGGGTTGCCTGGAACGCACATCAGGTCGGTGGGCAGCATACCGAAACGCGACTTGAACCACGCTACCGAAGCATCGTGATCACTGACACGCAACACAAAATGCCCGAGACGCTCGACCAAACCCGGCTCGCGTACTGGGCGCAACGAGGCATTGGCTCGCTGTTTGACGAATGCCGAGTTGAACGGGTTGGGCTGACGGCGGGTAAGGCGCTCGGCAGGTTCCTGCCCCCAGACGGCATCAATACGTACGCCATCAGGTGTTGACATGCGTACGCGCCAACCACCACCCGGCGCCTCTATGGCCTCGACCGCAGACGACCCTGGCAATGCTGCCAGTTCGTCCAGATCTTCACGTGAATTGACCAGAATACCCGCACCGATAAACTTGTTTTCAGTGCCGCGAAGCGTGACATGACAGTAGGGAATTGGTCCGGCAGCACGCATATACAGCATGTCGTCAGTTTTCAGTGCCGTTGCCAATCCGAAGTCGTGCATAAACGTCTGCATGAGATCCAGATCATTAACCTGATAAATTACATAGGCAACGTCGTGCGCTTTTGCCATTTTTTCCTCCACGCCAAATTATTAAGGCGGCCCGCCTGACGACGGGCCGCAAAAAACGCTGTTACTTCTTGCTCAGAATGCTGACATCGTCCGGATTGATCATATCGGGAACCGTCCAGCCGTTGATGTCGTACTCGCTCATGCACTTTTCGACCAGACCACGCATGTTGGCCATATCGGGACCTTTTTGCGCATCAAACAAGTTGGCAAAACGGGTGACGTCATTCGAACCCAGATAATTGATTTCGTACAGCTCGTGACGAGCACCGAACTCGGTGCCAATGGTTTCCCAAAGCAGCTTCATGGTTTTGACACGCTCGATCGCATCGACATCGGTACCACGAACATAACGGTCAAGGTAGCCACGAATTTGCGGCTCTTTAAAATCGTTAGCGTGCGAATTGAGGTAAATCAGGCCGCTGGCTACAACGGTTTCAATAATGTTTTTGATCGCAGGGAACGCAATCTGTGAAATCGTGCGATAGGCGCCGGCAAAACGGGCATCGGGCTGAACCATGCCATTCCAGGGGATATTGCTCTTGGCCATGGCGTCCGACAGACCCCACATGGTGTTGCGCCAGGCGATCACCTCACCCAAACGCGACTGCACACCGTGAAAACCCGATGCTCCGGTAATATCCAGCGCCTTGCTGAGCAAGCCACAGATAAAATCAAGTTTGACGGCGAAACGTGTGCAACCGTGCATCGACGCGCGGCTGTTGAAACCGGACTCGGGCGCGAAACGGTTGGCGTGGTCAATATCGCCATGCATGAAAACGTCTTCCCAAGGCACGAAGACATTGTCCATGACCAGAATGGCGTCGTTTTCGTCCATACGACTGGACAGCGGATAATCGAACGGACTACCCAGGACGGCGGCACGATACTCGTTGGACATCCGGGAAATCATTTTGACTCCGGGTGCACCCGTGGGCACCATAAAGACCGGAGCAAACTTGGGATCTTTCACCGGCACCTGTCCGGCATGAGCCACAAATGTGTAATTGGTGAGTGCCGAGTTGGTTGCGACAACCTTGGCGCCGCTGACATAAATACCGGCGTCGGTTTCTTTTTCGACACGGATGAACACGTCAGAGCCATCAGCTGAGGCACGATGACGGTCAACCGGAGGGTTCTGAATAGCGTGATTGATGTACCAGGTGCGGCGCTGGGCCTCACTGTACCAGCGCAAGGCGTTCTTTTCGAAACCACGGTAAAACTGCGAGTTCGCACCCAAGGTACCCAGGAATGAACCTTTATAGTCTGGCGAGCGGCCCATCCAGCCATACGAAATACGCTGGGTTTCAGCAATCGCATCACGTGACGCGACTTGATCTTCAACCGTCTTGGGTGCCAGAAAAAAGCGGTGCGTGAAACCACCCGAATCATTCGGGGCAGTCAGTTTGTCTTTCATCGACTCATCGTGCATGGCATCGTAAATACGGGCGACCATGCGAGCGGCGTTACGGAATGCGGGGTGGTCAGCGATATTTTTG
Source organism: Alcaligenaceae bacterium (assembly GCA_012744285.1). GTDB lineage: Bacteria > Pseudomonadota > Gammaproteobacteria > Burkholderiales > Burkholderiaceae_B > Neopusillimonas > Neopusillimonas aromaticivorans. The sequence goes on along the minus strand of JAAYID010000050.1, from coordinate 9,194 downwards.
ACACGCTCACCATAAATCCAGACCTCACGCCCGTCATTCAGGCTTTCAAGATATTCCTTGCCCGTCAAGGGCACATTCTGGCTGTTCTGGACTTTGACACCTTCAACTGCACTATTCATTTTGTTTATCTCCTGGGTGTAGTCCGTGCCCTTCTGACACGGTTAATTGGTTTTATGAAAACTTACTTCCTTGACAGCGCCATGGCGAATACCAGAATAGCGCCTACCGTCATCGTTGAGGCATAAGCCCCGACTTGCATCAAGTTCAAGCCGTTCTGCACCAGAATGATCAATATGGTGCCGATGACAACATTGAACGTGCGTCCTGTCCCCCCCGCCAAACTCACACCGGCAATCACGCATGCCGCGATAGACTCGAGAGGCAAACTGGTGCCGATATTGGTTTCGCCGGTATCCAGACGAGCCGTCAGAAGCAGGCCTGTAATGGCAGCAAACACGCCGGCGATAATAAAGGCCTTGATAATTACCCGCTCGGTTCGCACCCCCGACAACTGTGCTGCGCGGATATTCCCCCCGACGGCATACACATGACGGCCGAACCGGGTCCACTCAAGCAAAATGTAAACGGCAAGAATCAGCAAAATCGCGACAATTGTTGGCACGGGAATACCAAACAAGTGCCCAAAACCGAACGCCTCGCCGAACTCGGGAGGGATGCCGTAAATGGGCACGCCGCCGCTGATGAACAAGGTCAGTCCAAAAACAACCGAAGACATCCCAAGCGTCATCATGAACGGAGGAATCCGCAAAATGGCCGCACCCACACCGTTGACCAGACCAACAATGGCTCCGATCACCACCCCCACGAGAATGCCCAGCATGACAACCATCCATGGAGCCTCGGGAAACGCCGCATACAAGGCAGCCATTGCCAGAGCGCTGACCACGGATGTCAGGGCGGCAATCACACCAACAGACAGATCAAGCCCACCCACAATCAACACCACCAGTTGACCCAACGACACAATCATCAGATACACCGACTGACGAGCTACATTGAGAAGATTGTCCAGGGTAAAAAACCCGGGAGCACCGATTGAAAACCCGACCAGTGCCAGGATAAAAAGACATGGCAATACAAGCGCCTGCCGGTATGTCACGATCAAATCAAGCACCGTCATACTTGCGGTGTGTGGCTGATCAATCACTTCAGTAGTTTGCGCAGTTGTCATATGAATACGTCAAAAAAATTTTTCCAGAACGTGATGCTCATCGAACTCATCACGCGAAAACTCGCTGTTAATGCGCCCTTCGTTCATCACCAGCAAACGATGACTCAAGCCGAACAGCTCGGTCAGGTCAGAAGAAATCAGCAAAATGGCGGCGCCAGCCTTGAGCAGGTCAGCCATGTAACGATAAATAGCCGGGCGGGCACCCATATCGACACCGACGGTGGGCTCATCAAAGATGTAAACCGTCGCGTCCTGGGCCAAACCTTTGGCCAGAAGCACTTTTTGCTGATTGCCACCTGAAAAACTGCCCGCTGACTCACCCAGACGGGGGGCCGGAAAAGCCACGCTCCCGGACAATTTGCCCAGCAAGCTTTTTTCTTTTCGGGGCTTCAGTAAACGCCCTGCGATTTCCCCCCAGGTCAAGCCGGAAAGGCTCATGTTCTCGCCCGCAGGCCGCCCAAGCGCCAGGCCATCATTCTTGCGATCCGCCGGGCTGTACCACACGCCAGCCTTGATTGCATCGGCGGGGTGCGATGCCTGCAACGGCTTGCCATCAATAAGAATCTCACCTTTGGCAATACGCCTTAACCCAAAACAGGCCTGGCCCAATTCACTTTTCCCGCAACCGACCAAACCTGCAATGCCCACTATTTCACCGGCGCGAACCTCGAGATCAATACCCGCAACCGTGGGCACCCCCGGCGCTGGCGCCAGGGCCAAGCCTTTAATAGCCAGTTTTACGTTGCCAAGCTGTTCGTTAAGCGGCGGATAAATTTCTGACAAGGCACGCCCTGTCATAAGCTCTATCAGATCGTCATGGCTGGTCGTGGCTGAAACTGTTCCGATGAGACGACCGTCACGAAGAATACTGACGTCATCCCCCAGCTCGGCAATTTCATGCATGCGATGCGTGATGTAAATAATGGCCACGCCCTTTTCTTTCAATCGCTTGACCAGCCTGAACAAAGCCCGGGCGTCGTGCTCGGATAATGAAGCCGTAGGCTCGTCAAGAATCAGCAGGCGGGGCACATGCTGCAATGCCTTGCCAATTTCGACCATCTGCTGCTTGCCACGCGTCAAGTCGCCAACCTTGGCTTCAGGGGATAGGTCAAAGCCCAGATCATCAATCAGCGCCTGGGCGCGTCGGCGCGCCTCTTCCGGGGACAACAAACCTAAGGGACCGACCGGCTCTTCACCCAGCACAAGATTCTGGGCCACCGTCAGTTGCGGCACCAGCGAAAACTCCTGAAATACGGCACGTACACCAAACGATCGCGCCTCATTCACAGAACGAAAAGGCCCCTTGTGATCATCAATGACGAGATAACCCGAAGTCGGTTGATTAGCCCCGGCAACCATCGAAATGAACGTTGATTTGCCTGAGCCATTTTCACCAAACAACACATGCACCCGCCCTGGATAAAAGGCAAGGTCGGCATTATTCAAGGCGGTGTTGCTGCCGTATTTTTTAGTGAGGCCGCACACTTGAAGTAGCGAAGCAACCCCGGGCCGGGGCTGGCCCGCAGCCCCGGTATCAACGGCATCAGTGTTCACTTCTGCGGCCAACACAATTACTTCCCGTCGTAGCTGAACACAGGGCGGAAGTCAGCCGGAGCCAACGTTCCGTTGATATCGACATTGCCAATCGTGTCTTTGGTATAGACCTTGCTGGTCGTATTAATGACACGAATCGGTTGCTTTTCTTTGGCCTCGAGCATACGAACGGCCATATCAAGCGCCAATGATGCGGTATCCACGACTGGGGCAACACCAGCAGCCTCAATCGAACCACGCTTCAGGTGTTGATAAACGCCAGGGGTCGTGTAAACAGAAACCAGTTTGATTTTGTCATCAAGACGACGCGACTTGAGCAGGGGCACTGCGGCTTCCGCCATGACAGCAGTACCCACGATGTAGTCCAGATCCTTGTGGGTCTGAATCATGTCTTCAACCAGACGGGCCTGTACCTCTTTACCGACATCGCCATATTTGGTTTCAACGATTTCTACAGCACTACCCTTGATACCTTCGTGAAAACCGGCGCTGAAGGCCTCAACAAAGCCGGCACCGGCCGGACCAGGCAACCAGCCCACACGTACTTTGGGGGAACCTGCCGGATGCTTCTCGGCCAGATATTTGCCCGTGTTGTAGGCTTCCTCGCGAGGATTCGTCAGGACCCGGGCCGCAACGTCGTCTGACTTGACGCCATTGACGGCGTCAATGACGACCACGTTCTTCTGGGCAAGGCTGCGCAGCAGGTTCCCCATACCATCAGCCGCAACGCCGACCATGATCACAGCTTTGGCGCCACCGGCCACACAATCTTCAATCTGCGAAATCTGAGTGTTCAGCTGCGTGTACCCGCCGGCATCCAGGGTCTGGATCTTCACGCCCAGACGCTTGGCCTCGTTGACCGAACCATAGTTGGCCGCCAGAAAGAACGGATCTTTCAAGTGCGGATACGAGATGCAGATTGGCCAAACCTGACTTGCCTTTTCCAGGGGAACGTATTCGATTTGTTTGATCGAGCCGTCGGGCATGGTTTCGTTGGCGACGATCGGCCACCAGTTGGCGGCGACTGCTCCCGCTGATGCTGCCATGAACGCCGACAGAACAGCTACACGGGTCAGGTTACGCATTTTGATCATGATCGAATCCTTTTTGGTTAGTTGAATGGATGTATTACTGATCGTTTTTTGCTACTTTGGCTCCTTACCTGTGGGGATAGTAAACAGCCCCACCTATGATTACAATTGAAATATTGACCACCCATTCATAACCAAAAGGTTATAACTAGTACAAACCCTTAAAACATTAAAACTCAACAACTTCTTTAAAAATGTCTAGAACCGATTGGTATATCCGCGCAAATCTTAAATTACGCCACCTTCAGCTTGTCGTCGCACTTGACGGCATGCGCAGCATCAGCAAGGTCGCTTCAGCGTTAACCCTTACGCAACCGGCGGTCTCAAAAATGCTGTCATCACTGGAAAGTGGTCTTGGCGTGCGCCTTTTTGAACGATCAACCACTGGATTGATACCCACCGAACATGGGCAGTGCCTCATTCGCCACGCACAAGAAATCTTGCTCAGACTGAATACCGTTCAATCCGAACTGCGTGACATCAGTGAAGTGCCGATCATGCGCGTCTCTCTGGGCATCATGCCTGCCGCCACGCTGGTACTCGCGCCTCGACTGATCGGGCTACTGGAATCAAAAGCGAAAGACATCGTGGTCTCGGTCAAAGAGGGGACGATGGAAATCATGTTGCCCAAACTGAAAGCTGGCGAGCTGGATTTCCTGATCGGTGTCTTGCCCAATCGACCTGTGGGTGCCGAATTGCGATCCCATACGTTCTATGAAGACCCCTTCGTGGTGGCCGTCGGTCCTGAACATCCTTTAGCCAAAAAGAAAGATGTCCAATGGAGTGATCTGAATGGTTATTCGATGATTTTGCCGCCGCCCGACGCCATGACCCATGAAATCATCATGGAAGTTCTGGCACGTCACCAAATAAGCACGCCGCGCCGGGTCGTTGAATCCATTTCAATACTGACGAATATCGGCCTGTTGCAAAGCAAAACCATGCTTGGACTTGTTCCCTATGAAATGGCGCATCGTTTCGCAGCGTTAAAAACGTTGGTCATCCTGCCGTTGCAAGTTCCAAAAGCACACCGGAACGTTGGCGTGATGTGGCGTGCCGATACAGAGCATCACACCATCCCTCAACGAGTACTCAAATTCTTCAAAGAATTTGACGCGGCTTCGACACATGATGAAAATGGATTGATACTGTAATTTTTATTAACAAACCGACACAAAAATGATTCTCAAAAAAACCAAAAAAAATATAATTAATGATTATTGAATCCAATTAATCATTAAAATTCAGGGCTGTCATTAATCTTTAATATCCATAAACTTTTTTCAAACAGGCCCATTCATGACCCGTGACTCTTACAGTGCGCTGCAATCAAAAATTGAAAAAGAAATTCTGAAGCTGCAGAAACAGGCTGAGGCCCTTAGAGCCAAACAACGGGCACCGATTATTCGGGCAATTATCCGCGATATGCGCGAATATCAGATTACACCTGAAGAAATCATTGCCGCCTTCAACAGCAAAACCGGAAAAACACCTAAATCAAGTCAGGCGCCAATCAAGAAAGCGGTTACGCCGAAATACCGCGACCCGAATACCGGAAGCACCTGGACAGGGCGTGGAAAACCACCGCGCTGGATCACTGAGGCTGAAACCAGCGGGGGTTCACGCGACCAGTTCCTGATTGAAAACGCGAGAAAAGTTTAAAACATTTGAGCGAATATCAAAACCTTTTTCAAGACCGGCGTGACCGGTCTTTTTTTATTTAAAGGTCATTTTGGCAAATCGTAGGTAATATCGCGAGTGCTGCCGTTATTTTCCGGAAAGCCATCAAAAACAGATCGCACCAGATAAGGCATCAATTGCGGCAAAGTGTCTTCCGAAGACAAAATAACCGAAGTTGATCGATAAACCTCGGCGGCATCATGCTGCTGGTCATTGATTACCAGCGTAAATGTATTCTTGTAAACCGTTACCGGCACATTCACGACAGGTGGCGAATACAGCATGCCAGCACCCCAACCAAAATGCGGGCCATAAAATCCGGCCCAGGGCGCAACGAACGGGCCATTGTAAAAATACGGATCGGCATACTGCTGTACCCAGCTTTGGCTGACCAGGTTCTGATACGTGAACGACATGACAAACCTGGGCTTCTGGCCCCCACGCGCCTCGACCAACCCCGTTCGGCCTGCCGAAGCCCGCACCATATCGGCATAGGTCTGGTATTCAAGATTGTTTGACTGCCCCTGGCCGGGTTCAATTCGATAGGTCTGCCCCTCGACATTGGCAGGCCACTGTGAAAATGTCGTGACCCTGGCCGACAACGTCGACGCACACCCACCGAGCAGAAACACACCGAAAAAAATCAGACACAGGCGGGCCGCAGCGACCCGTGATAAGGTGGAAAGCTTCATGACGATCACCAGACACGTTGTAAAACAGGCTAAACATTACAATACACCTTTCGCATCGATGCGGGCATAAAAGCACCGCGCGCTGCAGAGACAGCCACATAGGTCATTATGCGCACAGACACTTCCCCGACCATTCGCCGAACCGATTACACCCCCTACCCGTATCGCATACCCCAGGTCGACCTGGCTTTCGACCTGGCACCAGACCTGACGCGGGTGCACTCACGCCTGACGGTCGAAAGCTCCAATGCGCAGCCCATGCCGCTGGTGCTGGACGGTGAATCCCTGACGCTGGAATCGGTAGCCATCAATGGTCAGGCACTTTCACCGGCCGACTACACGCTGAATGCCGAAACACTGACACTGCACCCCCGCCATGGCGCATTCATCATCGACATTGTCAGTACCTGCCGCCCGGCCGAAAACACCACCCTGATGGGCTTGTACCAATCAGGGGAAAGCCTGTTCACTCAATGCGAAGCCGAGGGGTTTCGCCGGATCACCTGGTTTGCCGACCGGCCCGACGTCATGTCGCGCTACACCGTCACCTTGCGTGCAGATCCGGCGCGTTATCCGCACCTGCTGTCAAACGGCAACCTGCTGTCAACAGAAACGCTGCCTGACGGGCGGCAACAAGCCATCTGGGAAGACCCCCATCCCAAACCCTGCTACCTGTTTGCCCTGGTGGCCGGTGACTTCGACTGCCGCGAGCAAACCATCACAACCCGCAGCGGACGCACTGCGCTGCTGCAGGTGTACAGCGACAAAGGCGATTACGACCGCACCGCCTGGGCCCTCGAATGCCTTCACCGGTCGGTCACCTGGGACGAAACTCGTTTCAATCTTGAACTCGACCTTGACCGCTTCATGATTGTCGCCGCGCGCGACTTCAACATGGGGGCCATGGAAAACAAAGGGCTGAACGTATTCAATTCGGCCTATGTCCTGGCCGACAGCCAGACCGCCACCGACGCCACCTACGACGCCATTGAAAGCGTCATCGGACACGAGTACTTTCACAACTGGACGGGCAACCGTATTACCTGCCGTGACTGGTTCCAGCTCTCGCTCAAAGAGGGGCTCACGGTGTTTCGCGACCAGGAGTTTTCAGCCGACATGATGGCTCGCGGCTTGCCGGCCGCCGAAGCGGCCAGCGCCCGGGCAGTCAAACGCATTGATGACGTCACCGCGTTGCGCAGCGCCCAGTTTCCTGAAGACGCGGGGCCAATGGCCCACCCCATTCGTCCTGAAAGCTATCAGGAAATCGGTAACTTTTACACCGCGACAGTCTACGAAAAAGGGGCCGAAATCATTCGCATGCAACATACGTTGCTGGGTGAAGAAGGCTTTCAGGCCGGCATGGCTGAATATTTTGCCCGCCACGACGGGCAGGCCGTCACCTGCGACGATTTCGTCGATGCCATGGACAGCGTCTATCAGCAGCAACGACCCGGTGAAAGTCTTTCGGTGTTCCGGCGCTGGTACAGCCAGGCAGGTACCCCACAGGTCAACGTCACCCTCGACTATGACGCCAGCACCCGGCAGTGTGCCGTCACCCTTGCTCAACAGTGCGCTCCGGTCGGCGTCGAAAAGCTGCAGAACCCGCCAACGACCAAACCACCGCTGCATATCCCGTTTGCCCTGGGCTTGCTTGGGCCTGATGGCCGGGCCTTCACACTCAAGTCTGGCGACCAGTGCGGCGAAACGCTGGTGCTCGACCTGAAGGAGCAACGCCAGACCTGGGTATTCAATGACATTGATGCCCAGCCTGTGCCATCCCTTCTGCGCGGCTTTTCGGCGCCGGTGATTGTTGATTATGCCTACACCGACAACGAACTGGCCCTGTTGGCCCGTACCGACCCCGAGCCCTTCGCCCGCTGGGAAGCGGCCCAGTTGCTGGCCACCCGTTGCCTGCTGGCCATGGCGCAAACGCCCGACGCCAACAGTCCAGCGGTCAATCTGCTGGTCGACACCTGGCGCACTCTGGCCACCGACCCGGCGCTGGGGGCCGCTTACAAGGCCCGCATGTTCACCTTGCCCGGCGAGCGCATCCTGATGGAGAAAATGCCAGTCATCAATCCGGTCGCCATTGCACGCGCACGGCGCGAGCTACGCACCCGGCTGGGCGCAGCACTGGCCTCTGAATGGCAACGCCTGTATCAGACACAAGCAGACCGCCAGAAAGGCAAACCGTACTCACCTGATCCGGCATCCGCAGGCGCACGTGCGCTGCAAAACTGTGCGTTGGGCTACCTGGCTGCAGGCAACGTGGCGGGGGCCGACACCCTGGCCCAGGCCCAGTACGACAACGCGGGCAACATGACCGATCGCATGGCAGGGCTATCCACGTTGGTTAACTACGGCAACACCGTACAACGTGAAGCTGCCCTGACCTCGTTCTACGCGCAGTGGCAACACAACCCCCTGGTCATCGACCGCTGGTTCGCCCTTCAGGCGACGGCACAGGGAACCGATGTAGCGGCGGTACGGGCACTGATGCAGCACCCTGCCTTTACGCTGCGTAACCCGAACCGCGCTCGCTCACTGGTCTTCCAGTTCTGCCTGAACAATCTGCCGGGTATTTATTGCGATGCAGGCTACGATTTCTGGGCTGAACAAGTCATTGCACTGGATGCCCTCAACCCTGAAATTGCCGCTCGCCTTTCCCGCGCGTTTGACCACTGGGCACGACTTGTTCCTGAAGCACGGAATGCCGTGAAGCAACGGCTCGAGCGCATACAGCAACATGCAGGGCTGTCACGCAATGTCGAAGAAATTATTTCCAAGGCGCTCAGTCTGTAAGACTGACGCTGGTACAACCCTATCCGGAGCACATCACCGTGAAACGTAAAACCCTGACCCAATACCTGGTCGAACAACAACGCCTCAAAGGCGCCGTCTCTGCCGAAGTAAGGCTGCTGATCGAAACGGTGGCCCGCGCCTGCAAGGCCATCAGCCATGCCGTTGGCAAAGGTGCCCTGGGCG
>JAAYID010000049.1 GCA_012744285.1 Alcaligenaceae bacterium | reverse complement strand
GATCGCAAGGCGGTGCACGACATGGCTGATCGGGTCTACAGTTTTCGCGATGTCGGTGCCACACTGGCCAGCGGTGGTTTTGATACCGCAGGTATGGTGGTGGTGCCATGCTCCATGCGCACGTTGGCGGCTGTGGCGCACGGGTTTTCCGACAACCTTATCACCCGTGCGGCCGACGTTACCCTTAAAGAGCGTCGGCGCCTGGTACTCATGGTGCGTGAAACGCCGCTGAATCTGGCGCATCTGCGCAACATGACGTCAGTTACCGAAATGGGCGGGGTCATTTTCCCGCCATTGCCGGCGTTTTATCATCACCCTAAAACCATTGAAGAAATGGTTGATCACACCGTGGCCCGGGTGCTGGAACTGGTCAATATTGATGTTCAGGGGCCGCGCTGGGAGGGTACGTAAATACCGCTTCCCAGCGGGTATGTCGTTTTACTTTGATGCTTGAAGGTCATTGATCACATTCAGGGTAAAGACCTTGCGTGCAGTTTCGGCGTCGGCTTTTCCCGGGCTGGAAGCTGATGTTGAGTCTGGCGTAGGCAGGTTGGTCTCATCGTCCTCGTCGCCGTGCTGTTGTGGGGGCAGCGCACTGAAATCCTCGGTATCAAAGGCCGTGTCGCCGTTTTCGTCGGCGTCACCATCGGCCTGAAGCCCGGCAAAATAAAAAATCCGGCTGTCCATCAGGTGTGACGGCACAACATGCCCCAGTGCAGCAAATACATTCCACGACCGCCCCGGCAGTTTGCGATCCCATTCGGCAATCATGCGGTTGATCTCCTGGCGTTTCAGGTTCTCTTGCGAGCCGCAGAGCGTGCAGGGGATGATCGGAAATTGTTTCAGCTTGGCGTAGGCAATCAGGTCTTTCTCGGGGACATAGGCCAGAGGTCGAATGACAATGTGTTCACCATTGTCTGACTTGAGCTTGGCCGGCATGCCTTTCATCCGGCCGCCATAAAACAGGTTCAGGAAAAACGTGGCCAGAATGTCGTCGCGGTGGTGACCCAGCGCGATTTTGGTGGCCCCCAGTTCCTTGGCGACCCGGTACAAAATGCCGCGTCGCATGCGCGAGCACAGCGAACACATCGTTTTACCTTCAGGAATCACGCGGGTGACGACCGAGTAGGTGTCCTGGTTCTCGATATGGAAGGGTACTCCGATTCGCGTCAGGTACTCGGGCAAGACATGCTCGGGGAACCCTGGCTGTTTCTGGTCAAGGTTGACCGCGACGATGTCAAACTTGAACGGTGCGCGCGATTGGTGGATCAGCAGCAGGTCGAGCAACCCGTAGGAGTCTTTCCCGCCCGACAGGCAAACCATGACCTTGTCGCCGGCTTCGATCATGTTGAAGTCGATAATGGCCCGGCCGGTCTCGCGGATCAGGCGTTTGGTCAGCTTGTTTTCGGTCACGCTCATTTTGCGGCTATCACGGCCTGCGAGTGTGGCGTCTGCTGCTTCCGGTGCAGTGGGTTCGAAAGGTGTGTTCATGGGGTTCAGGCCTGACGGCTGCGTTCAATGGCAATACCCACGGCAGCGCAGTCGGAAAACGCGTTGGGTTTGCTGATGCGCAACTTGATGGTATTGATTTCCGGGAAGTCGCGCAGCAGGCGTTCGGTGACTTGTTCAACCAGGGTTTCAATCAGGTGGACATGAGCTTGCGTGCATTCCTGCACGATCGCGGCACGTACCAGGCGGTAATCCAGTACGGTCTGGATATCCAGATCATCGACCGGCTGGTGAATGTTGACGTCCAGTTCCACGTCGATGTGCAGGGGCTGGGTGGCCTTCAGCTCGTGTTCAAGAATGCCGATATGGGCATCCAGAGCAAGCTGGGAAAAGTAGATCCGGCGGGTGAGCATGGGTAATAAGGTCTGGCGCTTGCCGGGCACGCCGGCAAGCGCAAAAGTTGCATGAAGAAGTCAGATTATAAGCAGCTGAAGTCGCGTTGCAGGCCCATCAGGTGCTGGCCGCCGTCAACCACAATTGAAGTGCCCGTAATGCTGGGCGTTTCAGCCGCGAAAAGAATGGTGCGTGCAATGTCTTCCGGGCTGCTGGCTTTGCCCAGTGGCGACAACGCATGGGTTCGTTCGAAATCAGTTGGGGTCTGCATGTGGCTGGGCAGGGTCAGGCCGGGGGCGACACCGACAACGCGTACCTGGGGTGCATAGGCCTGGGCCATCATGGTGGTGGCCGCCTGCAAGGCTGCTTTTGACAGCGTGTACGAGAAAAAATCCGGGTTGTAGCTCCACAGTTTCTGGTCAAGCAGGTTGATGACGGCGCCGCGGGCCTGTTCGCCTCGACGGGTCAGGTGTGCGGCCAGCTGCTGTGCCAATAATAGCGGAGCGGCCAGGTTCGGCATGATATGAGCCTGGAGGGACGCATTCGAAAATGTAGCTGGCGTATCGTATTCAAACAACGAAGCATTGTTGACGACAACGTCTACCTGCCCCAGTTCATTGACGCCGTGATCAAAAATGCTCGCTACGGCATCCGGGTCGGCCAGGTCGCCGTGCGCAGCGGTACAGCGCACCCCCAGTGCGGTGATTTCGTGTGTTGTGCGCAGGGCATCGTCGCGCGAAGTGTTGTAGTGGATGGCGACGTCCCAGCCCGCGCGTGCAAAAGTCAGGGCAATTTCCCTGCCCAGCCGTTTGGCGGACCCCGTAATCAGTACAACGCGGGATGGTTTGCTTTCAGTCATAACGGACTTTGGTGTGGTCATTGGCGGGTGAGCGTCCAGCCGCCGCCATTGGGGGTTAACTGGACAACGAAAGAGCGTAGCTCGTCACGACGAAACACGTGAACCGTTACGGCATCACCGGCGGTGTATGCGCGCAGTATCTGTTCCAGATCTTTGGTATCGGTGACGCGCAGGCCATTGACGGCGACCAGTTGATCTGCGGCGGAAAGCCCGGCCTGGTGTGCGGCACCACCGTTATAAACGGCTGCCAGTTCGAGCCGCCCCTGGCTGGCGCGGGTGCGTACGTCCAGCCCCGGAACAGAGGGCGCTTCAGCGGGTGCCAAAGTAATGCCGGCGGACGCCAGCAAGGCCTTCAGCGGGATATCTTCGACGTCATCTACATGCCGGCTCAGGAAGTCGCTGACATCCACGCCGGTGGCGTCGTGGATGATGGAGGTCATGGCCCCTTCGGGGATGCCGGCAGGTTTACCCTGGTAAAAATCACGCCCGTAGCGAACCCAGAGCAAACGCATGACATCGTCAAGCGACTGGCTGTCTTGTGTCGCGGCGCGCAGTGTCAGGTCCAGGCCCAGGGCGATCAGTGCGCCTTTGCTGTAATAGCTGACCAACGCATTGGTTGCGTTTTCATCCTGCTTGTAAAAGCGGGTCCAGGCATCAAATGAACTGTCGGCAACCGATTCTGGAAACACGGGGGCTTTAATTTCAGCCATCGATATACTCCTTAGATGTTGATATTACTATTTATTATTAAGTCGTGATAAGCAGTCAGTACCGTTTTAAATTGTCTTACTT
>JAAYID010000048.1 GCA_012744285.1 Alcaligenaceae bacterium | reverse complement strand
GTGCCGCCGTCAGCCACAGTGTCGCGGCGCCGGTCGGGGCATTGGGCATAATGGCATTGATAATGGGCTGTAACGCACCAGCGGCAGGCCCAAACCCCAGATACCAACCGCCGATCAAGCCAATGCCGGTCAGGGCAACAACCTGCATCACCAAAGGCATGACGGCGACTTTCCAGGCGCGCAGTACGTAGGTGTTGATGCATTGCATGGCATCAAACAGATGGAAGATCGGCAATATAAACAGCAGTTGCGTGGCCAGGCGGGTGACGTCAGGGTCGGTGGTGTACAACGCCAGGATCAATGGTTTGAAACTCACCAAGAGTGCCGATGTCAATAGGGCGCCAGACAGCGCCAGGACGAACCCGGCACGCCCGGTCAGCATGGCGCGTGCCGGATCCCGGGCGCCAATGGCTTGCGAGGTCAGCGATGCCGAGGCAATGCCAATGGCCATGGGCATCATGTAGCACAGGGCGGCCAGGTTGGCCATGATCTGGTGGCTGCCCGAAACAAACATCCCTTCGCGCGCAACCATCAAGGCCATGAACGTGAAGGCGCAGACTTCAACCAGGTAAGAGCCGCCCATGGGCAAGCCCAGCCGCAACAGTTCCTTTTGTGCCGACCAGCGAGGGCGCCCGGGACGCAAGCGGAATTGTCTGAAAAAGCCATCATTGCGCAAGACCCAGAGCCCCATTGCCAGCATCAGCCAGCTGACGGCAGCGGTGGAAAGTCCGGCCCCCGCTGCACCCATTGCAGGCAGGCCAAATTTGCCAAACATGAACGCCCAGTTCAGCAAGGCCTTGACGGGGATGCTGACCAGATTGATGGTCATGACGACTTTTGGTCGTGATACGGCGGTACCCAGGCAGTAAATGGTGCGGAATATCAGGGCCGCCGGCATGGCCAGGATCAGTGCATACAGGTAATACCGTATTTTCGTCATGACCTCAGGGTTGATGTTCCCCGAAAACTCCAGCCAGGCCTCAGGGAACAAGAGCGTAATCGCACCGGCGGCAGACAACCCCAGGGCCAGCCATACGCCCTGGCCCCAGGCCTGGCCAACGGCCTCCAGGCGACCTGCGCCAAAGTGCTGCCCGATGATCGGAATCAAGGCGTGGATCACGCCCATCAAACCGATGAAAATCGTCAGGTAAATGGACACGGCAAGCGACATGGCCTGCAGGTCGGCAGCGCTGGTATGGCCCGCCATGGTGGTGTCAATCACGGCGAAGGCCATGCTGGCCCAGGCGCTGATCAGTACAGGCCAGGCCTGGCGTACCGTTTCTTTCAGGTAGCGCTTCAGGGTTGGGGGTAATGCCGTGGGGGCGTTCATTGCGAGGAACGACGAAGCAGCAGAAAGTTTTCTTTGCGCTCGGCAGGCCGGTTTCCGGCCCACAGTTGACGGGTTGCACGGCCCGGCAAGGCGACATAGCCCTCGTTCAGTGCCTGCGGGCTGGTTTGGACCAGAACCAGCGGGCAGCCGGAATCGTGACTGAATGTCAGGTTGTCATAAATATAAAATGCGGCGCGTTGTCCAAGGCCAAGCCCAATGGTGCTGACGCATTCGTTTTGTTGCCGGGTACTGTGCAGGGCGTTGGCCAGATCGGCAGAGACACTGCGGTAGCTGCGCACGTAGTCAAGTGCGGGCATCCAGAGGGCGACCAGTAACAGCCAGGTCGTGATGATGCCGCCCGCAGACAGTACGGTACCTCGCCACAGGGCAGCCGGCCGGTGTTGCAGACGCCAGCGCACCAGTGCAATCCAGGTTGCCGTGCCCAACATGGCAACCAGCAGGGCTGGCCATGAGATGACGGCTTCATACCCGTGCGTTTGTCGCGCGATGTTGTTGGCTATCTGGGCTGGCCAGCCCGCTTGCAGTGCAATCCAGCCGAGCCAGACGGTAACGGCGGTCAGTGAAAAACACATGACGGCGAACCAGTCGAGTGCATTGACGGCGCCGCGTCGCAGTGTTGGCAGTGCAAAGGCGGCCAGCACGGCCGAGGGGACGGCCAGCAGGGCATATTCCGGTTCGAACGGATCGGCCAGAAACATCATGAAGACCAGCGGCCACAGCGCGAACATCAGTGCCAGCCATATGTGGGGTGACTTGATCCAGCTGCGCCATTGCCAGACGGCCAGAATGGCGAATGGCCAGGTGGGCCAAAGGAACCAGGGCAGATCGCGCATCAGCGTCAGCAGTTCCTTGTATTGCGGCCAGGTCAGGGAATCGGTGTGCCAAAGCCACCAGTTCTGCATCCAGTACGGGCCAAAATGCAAGGCAGGCAGCAGCCAGATTGCAGACAGCGCGGCCGCCAGTGCCATGGCCAGGACAAGCCAGCGCCGTTGGTGCAGGGTGCCGAAGGGCGGTATGAATGCACAAAGTACAGCCAGCATGACTGGCAAGGCGCCGATCATGCCGCGAGCGAGAAATGCGCCGGCCAGTGCAATGCCCAGGGAAATGGCCCCTGACATCGGGCGGTCAAGCATGCGAACGATGGAGTAGAAAGCCAGTGCCTGAAATGCAATCAGGGCAGGAACTTCCGAGCTTTCATGCATGCGCCACATGATGCCGGCCGTTGCCAGAATCAGCAGCAGGCCGGCGTCGGCAATCATGCGTCCGTAATCTTTGACGGGTGGTTCGCCGCCAAAGGGCAGTGGCAGTGGTTGCGCCTCAGGGCGACGGCCCAACAGGTAGGTGGCATACCATACCGATCCGGTCATCAAGCCAAACCACACCAGGTTGGGCAGGCGGGAGCTGATGATAATGGCATCCAGTGGTGTGGTGAACAGTGCGAAAAACGGGCTGAACAGCGTAATGAACAGCGCGCCCATCCACATCACCAAGGGGCCGTCTTGTGCATGCGCCTGGTTGCCCACCTGGGGCAGCCAGGCGGCCAGACCAGGCTCATTCAACGCCGACATCATGGTGGCCAGCCCGACGATATCGTCGGTCTTCCAGGGGTCGCGGAAGTAAAGGCCCGCAAAAATGTACACCAGGCCGAAAACGAGCAACAAGGCGCGAGGCAGTTTTGCTGTCGCCGAAGAGGTCAGGCGTGCGGGTGTAGAGCGGTTGTTGGTGGCGGCCACGGCTTAGAAGGCAACGCGTTGCAAAGATGCAATGTTAGTGTAAAACGGCATTAAAAAAAGCAGCCGGTTGGCTGCTTTTTGGTACAGCGTCGTATGACGCTGCCATACCGAAGCACGGACAAGAACGGTAATTAACCTTTCTTGACGGTACCGGTTGTACGGGCAAAGCGGGCGCGGAATTTTTCGACGCGGCCGGTTTCGACGATACGGGTTTGCGCGCCAGTATAGAACGGGTGCGATTCGGAAGTGACTTCACACTTGAACAGCGGGTAGGTCTTGCCGTCGAGTTCGATGGATTCGCGAGTTTGCAACGTAGAGCGCGAAACGAACTTGTTGCCGGTTTGCTGGTCGAGAAACACGACTTCGCGGTATTCGGGGTGAATGCCTTCTTTCATGGTGGGTTCCTGTAGATGAAATTTCGGGTCGCCAGACCGCCGGTGCTGCAGCGTGTGCTGCACGCTGGCCGCGGCTACGTATCCTGGGTAACCCCTAATTCTAGCATGACAAAGAGTTGTGCGTCATGGTTTTGTTCATGACACTACACCTGCCCCCGTTCGGCCAGTGACACGGCAGTTCCGCCGGTGACGATAAGGTGGTCCAGCAGCCGGATATCGACCATCGACAGGGCTTGTTTCAGGTGCCGGGTCAGGACCAGATCTGCCTGGCTGGGTTCGGCTACGCCCGATGGGTGATTATGCGCCAGGATAAGCGCCGAAGCATGGTGGCCAAGGGCCGATCTGACAACCTCTCGCGGGTAGACAGACGCCTGGCTGAGCGTGCCCTTGGCGATTTCGTCGGTGGCGATCAGGCGCAGCTGGCTGTCGAGATACAACGCGACACAGTGCTCGATTTTCAGGTGGCCCAGCAGGGCGGCGCAGTAGGTCTTGACCTGCTGTGGCTGATTTAATGTGATGCCTTGTTCGAGTTCTTCGGCCATGGCCCGCCGGGCCAGTTCGTTAATGGCGAGCAGTTCACATGTTTTGGCCTTGCCCAGCCCGGTTGTCGCCATCAGGGCTGCGGCATGGGCTGACAACAACCCCCGTAGCCCATTGAACTGGTTGATCAGCCGGTTGCCCAGACTGACCGCATCGCACCCTTTGATGCCGGTTCGTAAAATGATGGCCAGCAGTTCAGCGCTGGTCAGGGTTTGCGCACCGTAGGCCAGCAGGCGTTCGCGTGGCCGCTCGTTATTTTCGGGTGTTCTGTGAATGTGCATCATAAGCTCTAAAATAGGGGCCAGTAATGACCTCTACGGTGACAGATTTTGACTTCTTCTACAGACTCCATGAATGCTTTTGTCCGTCCGGATTCCTACCTGACCTTGCATTACCGCATCACGTTTGCCAGTGGCCCTGCGGCAGGCTCGGTGTTCGTCGATACGTTTTCTGAAAAACCCGCCACCTTGCAGCTGGGCGTCGGGCAGTGGGCGCCCACCATGGAAGAGGCGTTGATCGGCCGCGAGGAAGGTTCCTCGTTTGTGCTCGAACTGCCGGCCGCGCAAGCGTATGGCGAACGTAACCCCGATCTGATCCAGCGGGTCAGTCGCGGCATGCTCGAGGCCAACTCCGAGCCCGGCGTTCAGTACGATCCGGGCGATATTGTCACGTTTGCTGCGCCGAATGGTGCGCGTTATTCAGGGATCTGCAAGCAGTGGGATGGCGATTCGGCGCTGTTTGATTTCAATCATCCGCTGGCCGGGGCCGATTTGCGCATTGATGTGAAATTGCTGGGGGTGCTCTGATGGCGCTTGATTATCCCGACTTGTCGGCCACCGAAGTTGTATTGGCGCAACCGCGCGGTTTTTGTGCCGGTGTTGACCGCGCGATCGAAATCGTCGAGCGGGCATTGCGTTTGCATGGTGCGCCCATTTATGTGCGTCACGAAATTGTTCACAACCGCTATGTCGTCAATGACCTGCGTGAAAAAGGGGCCATTTTCATCGACGAGCTTGAGCAGGCTCCTGCGGGTGCCATTGTCGTGTTCTCGGCACATGGTGTTTCAAAGGCCGTACGCGAGCAGGCCGACCGGCTGGGGCTCAAGGTGTTTGATGCAACCTGTCCGCTGGTCACCAAGGTTCACGTCGAGGTTGCAAAAATGCGTCAGGCCGGGCGTGAAATCATCATGATCGGTCACAAGGGTCACCCCGAGGTTGAAGGCACGCTGGGGCAGGTGCCTGATGGCATGTATCTGGTCGAGACCTCTGATGACGTTCGGGCTCTTGAAGTGGCCAATCCCGATAATCTGGCGTTTGTCACCCAAACGACGTTGTCTGTTGATGATGCCGCCAAGGTTGCCGATGCGTTGCGTCAACGCTTTCCGTCCATTGTCGAGCCCAAGAAAAGCGATATTTGCTATGCCACCCAGAACCGCCAGGATGCCGTCAAGTTCATGGCCCCGCAGTGTGATGTAGTGTTTGTTGTGGGCAGTGTCAACAGTTCCAACTCGAACCGGTTGCGTGAAGTTGCCGAACGCAAGGGGGCGAAGGCCTGGCTCATTGACGACCCCGACATGATTCAGCCCGAATGGCTTCACGGGGCCCGGCGTGTGGGGCTGACCGCCGGAGCGTCGGCCCCCGAGGTTCTGGTGCAAAGCGTGGTAAATCGTTTGAAATCGCTGGGTGTGGTTTCGGTCAAGACCTTGCCCGGCACTGAAGAAAATATCGCATTTCCCCTGCCCAAGGGGCTTTCAAAACAAGCAGATCAGGACGAGGCATGAAAAAAAGTGTGGGGGTTGTCGGGGTGGTGTTGGCGGGTGCCGTGGC
>JAAYID010000047.1 GCA_012744285.1 Alcaligenaceae bacterium | reverse complement strand
TGGCCGGCAAACTCTTGACATCGGGGTTGTAGCGAAAACGCGTTTCAATCGTGAAGGCCGACAAAGACGCGGCATCCACCCCCTGGCGCAAACGCATCTGGCCGACCAGCCAGCTTTGATGCATGCCCTGCAAATAGCCCCGAACCGTTTCCGCACGCTGCGGATTGGCACCATCAACCCATGCACCAATTTCTATCGGCTCTCCACGCTTGATATCCCGCGCGAAGCCAGGTGGAATTTCAATCGCCAGGGCAATCTCGCCACTGCGCATGCGTTGATCAAGGTCGGCATAGTCGCGTATGAGCGGGCGCTCAATAAAGTAGCGGGACCCCGACATGTTGAACCCGTAATCACGGCTCAGCGAAGTCTGGTCGTGATCCAGCACCGCATACGTCAGGTCTTCGACATCCATACTGATGCCATACCCCATAATCAGCATCAGAATCAATGTTCCCACCAATGCCAGCAGACGGCGAACCGGGTCGCGCTGAAGCTGAAGAGACTCAAGATGAGCGCAGGTCAGCAGCCTGGCCAGACTGAAACGGCCATTCTGCGCCTCGTCATTGCGTACGGGTCGGACAGGGTCGGCCGGAACCACGTGGCCAGACTGTGCCTGTTCGCCCGACTGCTCTCCCGCAGGCCTGGACGACTCTGCACTGCTTGCCGGCTTAACAGCAGGTGCGGCGGACCCCGCCGGAGGGGACGATTCACCCACAGCCTGTTCCAGATAATGAATGAAGGCCCCTTCAAGACTGTCTGCACCGCAACGCTCAACCAGACCCTGCGGGGTGTCGCTGACCAGCACCCTACCCGCGTGCATGAACGAGATACGATCACACCGCTCGGCCTCGTTCATGAAATGGGTGGAAATGAACAACGTCACGCCATCGTTGCGGGCCAGATCGATCATGTCCTGCCAGAACATGTCACGCGCGATCGGATCCACCCCGGAGGTAGGTTCATCAAGAATCAGCAGTTCGGGGCCGTGCACAACGGCAACGGCCAGTGACAATCGCTGTCGCATCCCCAGCGGCAAATCCCCCGGCAGGGCCTCCAGCACACCGGTCAACCCGAACCTGCCAGCAACCGCCTGCACACGCCCGGCCACCTCGGCCTCGGGGACGCTGAACAAACGGGCATGCAGCACCAGATTCTGTTCAACCGTCAATTCGGAATACAGGGAAAACGACTGCGACATGTAACCGACGCGCCGACGGGTCTGCACATCACTGGAGTCCACCGCTTTGCCAAACAGCCAGGCCTCGCCCTCGGAAGGCGGCAACAAACCCGTGAGCATTTTCATGGTGGTCGACTTGCCACAACCGTTCGAGCCCAGAAAACCAAAAATCTCGCCACGCCGGATCTGAAAACTGACCTGATCAACCGCCACAAAGTCACCGAATTTCATGGTCAGGCCGCGCGCCTCGATCGCCAGCGGACCATTATCCGTCGCAACGAACGGCCGCATGACCACCGGCTTATGCCCTTGCCGACGGGATTCGGGCAGCAGGGCGATAAACGCTGCTTCGAGCGTATCAGTACCTGTGCCGGACCTTAGTTCAGCCGGCGTACCTGTGGCCAGCACGCGCCCGGCATCCATGGCCACCAGCCAGTCGAACCCTTCGGCCTCTTCCATGTAGGCCGTGGCCACCAGAACGCTCATGCCAGGACGATCACCACGGATTCGGGCAATCAGATCCCAGAACTGGCTGCGAGCCAGCGGATCGACCCCCGTGGTGGGCTCGTCGAGAATCAGAAGGTCGGGGTCGTGAATCAGGGCGCAGCACAAACCCAGCTTCTGTTTCATGCCACCCGAGAGTTTGCCTGCCGGACGCGTCAAAAACGCATGTAAACCCGTGCTTTTTGTCAGGCTGTCGATACGATGGCGACGCTCGTCGGCATCGTGGCCGAACAAACGGCCAAAGAACTGAAGGTTTTCCTCAACCGAAAGTGTAGGATAAAGATTCTTGCCCAGACCCTGTGGCATGTAGGCAATTCGCGGCCCGACATGATCACGGTGCGCCGCACTGGCCATCGTGCCACCCAGCACCGTCACCGTACCCGTCTGCACGGCCCGCGCCCCCGACACCAGGGCCAGCAGGCTGGATTTACCCACGCCATCGGGGCCGATAAGCCCCACCATGCATCCGGCAGGCAAGTCAAGTGTCACCGCGTCCAGGGCCTGCGTCTTGCCATACTGCAACGCGACGTCGACAAGGCGGGCGACCGGCTCTGTCATGATGCCCATCGTTACGGCACGTTGACAACCAACGCTTGCGGCCACGCGGCATCAGGATCAAGCTTCAGCCAGGCAATGCCCGGCAACCCGGTCTTGACCTGCTCAAGATGGCGTTGCAGCAGTTCAGGATCAATCTGTGCCTTGACGCGGAACATGAGTTTTTGCCGTTCACTGGCCGTTTCCACCGTTTTGGGCGTGAACTGGGCCACACTGGCGACATAGGACACCTTTGCGGGTACGACATATTCGGGTGCGGCATCCAGCACAATGCGCACATCGGCCCCCAGCGCTACCCGGCCCGCTACGGTTTCGGGCAGGAAAAACGTCATGTAGACATCGGCAAGGTCAACCAGGTTAAGCACCTTGCCACCCGCGCCCAACACCTCGCCCGGCTGGGCAATGCGATATTGCACCCGGCCATCGCGCGGTGCCTTCAGCACGCTGTCATCAATGTCGGTCTGGATGCGCGCAATGGTGGCTTCGGCGGCACTGACCCCCGACCGGGCACTGATGACCTGAGACTGCGCGGCCTGCACCGCGGCCTGAGCCGCTGCGGCCTGGGCTCGCGCGGCTTCCAGAACGGCCTGCGACCCGACCACGGCCGCACGATGCTCGTCGAGTGTCTGACGCGAAGTCGCACCGCCAGAGACGAGACGCTCGGTACGATCGAGACTTTGACGGGCAAGGCGCAACTCGCTTTCACGCTGGGCAACCAGCGCCTGGGCAGCCGACCGCTCGCTTTCGCGCGCTGCCACCTGGGCTTTTGCTGTTTCGACCGCATTGATGGCCTGCTGATGCAGGGCCTGCGCCTCGGCCCGCTGGGACAACAGGGAATCGACCTGCATCTGTGCCAGAACATCACCGGCCCGAACGAAACTGCCTTCGTTGACGGCAATATCGACGACCCGGCCGGCAAAGCGGGTAGCGACATCGACTTCAGTGGCCTCGATACGGCCATTGCTGTTGATGAAGGCCGGCCCGTAGCCCGAGGCCTGCATAGTGCGCCAATACCAGGCGCCGACCACCACTACAGCCGCCAGCACGGATCCGATGATTACCTTACGGCGGGAAAACGCAATTGACATACCTCGTTCCTTCAAGTTCCGCCTGAACCATCAAAGACACGCCCTGAACAGGCTCTGTTGGCGTGCCCGTGAGCCGTGAACTGCACGGGTCGTTCTGGCGCGATGGCGTCTAGAACTGCCGGCTGTACAGCACCTGGAACACATCAAGCCCATGATTGGGGCGCTTGATGCCCGCATTGGAAAAGTGCGAATAGCGTAAGCCCAGGCGGCTGTGTTCGCCAATATACGCACCAAAACCCAGATGCTCACCAAACTGGAACCGGGTCGACATCTGGTTGCCGGCAAAACGTGCCCTTGAGAAATAATTGGCGCTCAGGCCCGCCTCGATATAAAACGCATCATTGACGCTCCAGCGCAAAAACGGGGCGGCACCGGCCTGCCAGACGCCGGACGGACGGCGCGAACCGCTGGCATTCCACCACGAACCACTGATTTCAGCCAGCACATCGATACGGCTGTTATTGCCCTCAAACCTCCAGGTCCAGAGCGCTGGCGATTCCCAGGCCAGTTCATAGCGCTGGTAATGATCACCCGCCCCGACTCGCAGGTTAAAGGCCTGACCCGACACCGGCTCTGCAGCAACAGGCAACGAATAAGCCGAAACAACCGCAACGGCAAACAGGGCCTTAAGCGGAAAACGAAAAAGATTACGCATAATGATCCTTGCGAGCTTGAAAAAAACCAGATCAGATGGGCGCCCCAGGTCGGGAACAACCCGGGTTGTCGATGTTAGCATGCACGACACGACCCAACTAATCGTAAGCAGATGCAACGAAGCGGATGCAGACACCCACGATGGACGAGTACGCTCAGACGGCAATACGAACAGCGTCGTTCGATGCCATGTCTGCATCGACCTCGGGATGAACCAGCGACAGGTCTGAGGAAACCATGGCAAACAAGGCCTCGGGGGTCATGGGCCGCCCCAGCAAATAGCCCTGCAAATAGTGACACGACAGCGCAGACAACACTTCGAACTGCATGGGCGTTTCAACGCCCTCGGCCACGATTTCGAGCCCGAGGGTCTGGGCCAGACCCGCGATGGCTGCCACAATGGCACGATCTTCCGTACCCGGAGCCAGATCTCGCACAAAACCCCGGTCAATCTTGAGCTCATCGACAGGCAGACGCTTCAGATACAGCAGACTGGAATAGCCGGTGCCAAAATCATCAATGGCAAGCCGTACACCCAGGTCGTGCAAGCGCCGCATGATGGCAATGCTGGCTTCTGTATCGTGCATGGCCGTACTTTCGGTGATTTCAAGCGTCAGTGAGGACGGCTCAAGCCCATACCGCTTGAGCAACATGCGAACCGTCGTCACCAGACCGCTATGACGAAACTGCATCGGCGACAGGTTTACGGCAACAGCCGCGTCCTGCCAACCTGCATCGCGCCACGCCCGGATCTGTTTGCACGCCGTTTCAAGCACCCACTCGCCGATAGGCACGATAAGCCCCGTACGTTCTGCCAGCGGAATAAACTGATCGGGCGCAACCTGCCCATGTTTGGGGTGGTACCAGCGCAGCAGCGCCTCGGCCCCGGCCACCTTGATGTCGCGAACGGATAACTTGGGTTGGTACACCAGACTGAGCTCGTTGTTTTCGAGGGCTTTACGAAACTCTTGCAAAAGGCTCAGTTGTTGCTGGACATTGGCCTGCATGGAGGCTTCAAAAAAACTGTAGGTGTTGCGCCCCGAGCTTTTGGCATGATGACGGGCCGCATCGGCCTGGGCCAGCAAATCGGACCGTACGGTTGCGTTGTCGGGACACAAGGTAATGCCGACACTGGCCGAGACATGAATTTCGTGCCCCACCAGATGGAACGGCGTCTTGATGAACGACAGGATCTTGTGGGCTTGAGTCGCGGCCTCGGCCGGATCATCAACCGCCATGATCAAAATGAATTCATCGCCGGCCAGCCGCGCCAGCGTGTCGTGGCCACGCATTTGCGACTGCACCCGATGCGTTACCTCAAGCAACAGGCGATCACCCACATGATGACCATAGGCATCGTTGATAACGCGAAAACCATCCAGATCGAGCATCAGTACC
>JAAYID010000046.1 GCA_012744285.1 Alcaligenaceae bacterium | reverse complement strand
CTGATCACCAGCGACCTGGACACGGTCTACCCGGCCAGCATCACGCTGGCCATGCAGGCACGCATTCCGAACGCCACGCTTACCCGCATCACGGGCGCCGGGCACATCAGTAACCTCGAACAACCCGAAGCCTTCAACCAGGCCCTCATCCACTTTCTCGAAACCTTGCCCCGCGAAGCCGACGCGCAACGGGCCGCCTAGGAGACACCATGTATTTCAACTGGCAAGAATTTCCACTCATCAGCCCCGAGCAGATCAGCGCTGCGGGCAAAGCGAGATCCCCCGTCATCATCATTGGCGCCGGCCCGGTCGGGCTGGCAGTGGCCCTGGGGCTGGCGCAGCACCAGGTACCCTGTGTCATACTCGAGCGCCGTACGGCCATTTCGAATGGCAGCCGCGCCCTGGCCATGACCCGGCGCAGCATGCAAATTCTTGACCAGCTTGGCGTGGGCAAGGCCGTCATGGACGTCGCCATGCCCTGGAGCGAGGGCTGGACCTACTACGGCAAAGAAATGGTGCACTACATGAATATTGCACCACCCCCCAACGAGAAGCATGGCCAGACCAACCTGCAACAATGCTGGATGGAGCAATTCCTGCTCGACGAAATCGCCAAAACACCCTTGGTCGAAGTGCGGTACGGGCACGAAGTCAACAGCCTGGAAACCCGCAACGACGGTGTCACCCTGCAGGTGCAAACGGCCGCTGGCCACTACACGGCCCATGCCGACTACCTGGTCGCCGCCGATGGCCCACGCGGCGCCACCCGCAAACAGCTGGGGCTCGACTATGAAGGCACGTCGTACACCCAGCAATTTGTCATCAACGACATCATCTGCAAACTGCCCTTGCCCGATGGCCGTCGCCTGTTCTTCAACCCCCCGTACCTGCCGGGCAAAGCCGTATTGATGCACGGCGCCCCATTCGACATGTGGCGCCTGGACTTCCAGCTGCTCGACGGCCAGGATGCCGACGAAGAAATGCAGCCCGAAAAAGTCCATGCCCGCATCAAAGCCCACTTCGACATGATGGGGCTGCACAACATTGACTATGAACTGGTTCTGACCTCGATCTACCGCACCAACGCCTTGAGCCTGCCCACCTACAACAAAGGCCGGGTCCTGTTCGCCGGCGATGCCGCCCATCAGGTACCCATTTTCGGGGGGCGCGGCGTCAATCACGGCTATGCCGATGCCCATAACCTGTCATGGAAACTGGCCAGCGTGGTCAAGGGGCGCTCCAACCCCCGCCTGCTCGACACTTATACCCAGGAACGACGTGGCGCCATTCTGGACACGCTGGCCGAGCTGACCAAAACCACGCTGTTCATCACCACACCCTCGCCCGGCATCTCGCTGATGCGTGAGGCCGTGCTGTCCCTGTCGATTACCGAAAAATTCCTGAACAACCTGTTTGACCCCTACGCGTCGCCCCCTTACGAATACAAAGACAGCGCCCTGAATGCAACACCGCTTGGCGACCCGGGCTTCAGCGCACCGGTCGGTGTCGGAGCCATCCCGCCCGACGGTGTCACCAATGCTCAAGGCGACCGTCTGTACGACCAGATCGGCCCATGGTTCTCGGTGCTGCTGTTCAGTGACGACGGCCAGGACAGCGCCCGCGCCATCACGGAAAAACTGCACACGGCTGACCCTGGCGTACGCGTTCTGGTGCTGCCCACCCATGGCGATCTCGCCCGCCTGTATGACGCCCGACCCGGCACCACCTATTTGCTGCGACCCGACAATCGCGTCGCTGCACGCTGGCGCCAGGCCGACCCCGACACCATCCTTGGCGCGCTGAACCATGCCGCCTGCGCCAACTGACCCAGGAGAACCCATGAACCACCCCACCCCTGACGCCACATTCCAGGAAGCCGACTTCGAACTGCTGGCCAATGCCATCGACACGATTGCTCCGGAAAAACGTGAACTGTTCCTGGCCAAACTCGCCATTTTGCTGATCGCCAACCTCACCGATAAAGAAGCACTGCCCGACTGGGTCGCCCGCGCAAAAGCGCACCTTGACCTAGCCTGAACACCCCCTCAAGGTGGGGTCAGACCCTGCGCTGGCGTCGGGCTCACGGATGAGCATGGCGCCGGCACCACACTGAACCCCCTTGATCCCGGTCAAGTTTCAAATAAATAGAACACGGCAGCGAAATACTCCGTTGCCTTTCTTCAAGGTATGCTAAACAATTGCCTTGATCTGTTTCATTTACTTGCCTGCTTGATCTACATGCCCGAATCACCCACACCGCCAGCAGCGCTTTCCCGTCTTGTGCAAACCTTGCACCCCGATGTGCAACTGCCGATGCGCAATGCCCTGGGGTGGCTGGGCGCACTTGCCCTGGTCATGGTCCTGACCATTTTGTCACCAGTCGGCACCACAGTTGACGGCATCCCCTACTACCTCGAATGGCATGCCCTCATGGAAGTCGCTTCCATTGTTGTGGCCGCCATGGTGTTTGCTGTCGGGTGGCGTTCAAGGTCACGGCCCGGTTCGGTGGGCATGACCTTTCTGGCTACTGTGTTCCTGGCGGTGGCCCTGCTGGATTTTGCCCACACGTTTTCCTATGCCGGGATGCCTGACTATTTTTCACCCAATGCGGTCGACAAGCACCTGAACTTCTGGATGTCGGCCCGGCTGCTGGCAGCTCTGGGGTTATTGCTCATTGCCATTCAACCCTGGCACAGGCACATCACCATCACCGGCAAGCGGACCATGCTGGCCATCGTGATGGCGGCTACGATCGGCCTGCAATGGGTCGTCATCAAACACATTGACCAGATGCCGCGCTGGTTCATTGCAGGTGAAGGCCTGACCCCCATCAAGGTCTATGGCGAGTTTCTGATCATTGCACTGAACCTGCTGGCCGCTGCCGTTTTGTGGCACCGCATGAAAATGCCTCAGCCCACACACATCGTGGCCCTGTTTACCGCCGTGTGTGTCATGGCCATGAGCGAGATTTTCTTTTCCAT
>JAAYID010000006.1 GCA_012744285.1 Alcaligenaceae bacterium | reverse complement strand
ACAGAAGCCGGGGCTTGAGCGCCAGGGCCCGTGCCAGTTCCAGACGTTTCTGGTCAATGTAGGTCAGGTCACCGGCCGGCGTTTCGGCAACTTCCGACAACCCGACAACCGACAGCAACTGCATGGCCTCGTCGTACGCTTCCGGCCCAAACTTGTGATCGGGCCGGAAAGCCATGCCGGCCTCGACATTTTCACGACAGCTCATGCCGCCCAGCACACGCACCAGCTGAAAGGTACGCGCCACGCCGCGCCGCGCAATCTGATGTGACGGCATGCCGACCAGCTCGTCATTACCCAGCAGAATGCTGCCCTCATCGGCATGCAAAGCCCCGGAAATCAGGTTCATGGCCGTGGTTTTTCCCGACCCGTTGGGCCCCAGCAAACCCAGGACCTCGCCCTGGGCTACCTCGAAACTGAGTCCATCGACGGCACGCAGACCGCCAAACGATTTGCGCAGACCGCTGATTTTAAGAAGACTCATGATGGCCCCCTTGCCCTTTGTTTTTCGATGCCCGCAGCCAACCGCGAACCAGCTCAAGCACCCCGTTGGGCACGAAATAAACGATGACCAGGAAGGTTACCCCCAGCAACAAGGCAAAGTGGTTGGGAAAATTGGCCGACAACACTTCAAACAAAGCCGTCAATGGAATCACCCCGGCCAACGGCCCCAGCAAATGCCCGGCCCCACCCAGCAGTGACATGATCAAGACCTGGAACGACACGATGGGGTTGAACACAATGGCCGGATCGATGTAGGTCCAGCGCGGCGACATGACGGCCCCCACCAGGGTCATGAACGTGGCGCTAATCACAAACAACAGCACCTTGGCACGCGTGGTGTTAACCCCCAGATGACGGGCGACCAGCTCATCTTCGCCGATGACCCGCAGGGCCAGCCCGAGTCGCGAACGCCGGATCAGCCAGCCGAACAGCAAGGCCAGCGACAGCAGAGCCAGCAACTGCCAGTAAATCTGCTCCTGGGTGATATCGAGGAAAATATAGCGTCCGATGGATTTGGTGATATTCACTTCGTACCAAGTGACCAATTGACGGACCAGTTCAGCCAGGCCAAAGGTGAAAATCACAAAGTGCACACCCGACAGCCGCAAGGTAGACAACCCGACAATCAGGGCCAGCACAATGCCCACAACCATGGCCACCAGCAACACCCCGGCCCACGGCAAGGATTCGGACAACACGGCAACAGTGTAGGCACCGATACCGAAAAACGCGGTTGTTGCCAGCGAGATATAGCGGGTAGGCCCCGAGAACATGGCCCATGCGGTCGCCAATGCCCCATATTGCAGGACGTTGATGGTGTAGGACAGGAAGTAGTCGCTGTCAACCAGCAACGGCAAAGCCGCCACAACAACAAGGATCAAGGCCACGGCACTGAAACCGGGCGAGAAAACAGAGGTCTGACGGTTCATTTGCCGGCCCTCCCGAAAATACCTTGCGGACGCAGCAACAACACCAGCAAGAAGATACCGAAGGTCGCGGCCATGGTCAGACCCGGGTCGACAAATCGCGCCACCAGGGTTTCGACAATGCCCAGCAACAGGCCGGCCAGCAGGCAGCCCAGCAAATTGCCGACGCCACCCATGATGACGATAACCAGCGCCTTCATGGTGAAGGCCACGCCCATGGACGCACTGAAGGGCAGGAACATGCTGACCAGCACACCGGCCCCCACCACCAGTGCACCACCCAGTGCAAACGCGAATGCCGCCATGGCCCGGGGGTTGATACCGACCAGATGGGCAAAGCGCGGCGCGTTGGCCATGGCCCGCAACGCCGTACCCCAGCGCGAGCGCACCAGCACAACGTAAACCAGCACGCCAATGACAAGGGCCGTACAGGCGGCCAGCAGGCGGTTGGCGGCCACGGGAGACCCCATGATCTGGACCGGCATAGCCATGAATTCATAACTGTAATAACTGCCACCGAACAGGATCAGCACAATGCCCTGAACGACAAACAAAATGCCGAAGGTGGCCAGAATACTGTCAACCTCAAGGGCATCGGCATTGGGCGCGCGCTTGACCAGCGGCGTCAGCAAGATCTGGTAAACCAGCCACTGCACCACAAAACCCACAGGCACAACAATCGCCAGCGCATACAAGGGGTTGACCCCAAGGCGGGTGACGAACCAATACGCCAGGAAGGCGGCTGCCACCATGAACTCGCCGTGCGACAGGTTCATGATGCGGGCCACACCGTACTGAAGCGTCAGCCCCATGGCGATCAGGGCATACAGCCCCCCCAGCATCAGCGATGCCAGCACAATCTCGACAAACAACATAGGGATCCCCTGCAAGGCAGCGGGGCCGCAGCCCCGCCGTTCATTGCCAGATAAAACGGGAAAAGAAAGGGGTCAGGCCGGGCCCGACCCCAATGGGAGACACCCGGTTATTTCTTCCACTCGGGCTTGGGCAGGATCATGGGTTTGGCACCTTCGAGGTTGGCGGGGCCAACACCCTGGAATACGCCGTTTTGCCACTGGCCTACCGTGAAGATACCGCGCAGCTGGTTGTTTTCAAGTTTGATGGGACCGAGAATGGTTTCAAAGGTACCGTTCTGAAGCTCTTTCTGGATAGCGGCGCGGTCAATTTTGCCGACACGCTCGATGGCTTGCTGCAACATCTGCAAGCTGGCATAGGTGACCTGACTGCCCCAGTAATCGGCGTCTTTACCCGTCATTTCTTTATGACGCGCGCGGTAGTCCATGACGGGTTTTGAGTCACCGTTGATACCCCCCAGGCTCATCTGGCCTTCAATCGCAGCCGCACCGTATTTGCCGGGGAAGAACGGGAACTGGGTGCCGACACCGGTATAGAACACTTTGGGGTTAAGCCCCACCACACGGGCCTGATCGCTGATCAGGATGGTGTCGGGCGGGTACGAATAGGCAATGAAGGTATCGGCACCCGACGCCTTGGCTTCATTCAGCAACGATGACAGATCGGAACTGCCCACCGGATACGTTTTGTCGAGAACCAGCTCGAAACCATGCTTGGCCGCGGCCTTGCGGGCGGCCGATGCCGAGTCGACACCGAACCCGTCGGCCACACTGATCATGGCAACCTTCTTGCCGATCTTACCTTCTTTTTTGGCATTACCCAGCACATCCATCAGGGCATCGGCATACATGCCCGACGACCCCAGCAGGAAGAAGTGCCCCGGCCAACGCTTGGCGAACTGGTCGGCCTTGTCGGTGAGGTTGGTGCTGCCGATTTGCGGGTAGCCATGCTTGTCGAACAGCGGTGCCACCGCCAGATTTACCGCAGTGCCCCAGGGCGGCAACAACAAATCAACCTTGTCTTGCGTGATCAGGCGCTCAATGGCGCGAACCGCTTCTTCCGTACTGGAGCGGTCGTCGTATTCGACCACTTCGATGGGCACTTTCTTGCCATAGGCGCTGAGCATGAGGCCGCCATTGGCATTGACTTCCTTGACCCACATTTCGTAGTTGGGACGCACGGTCGTGTCGCCACCGGGTGCATTGGGGCCACTTTTGGCCAGCGAGTAACCGATGCGAACGGATTTGGGCGCTTCTTGAGCGAACGAGGGTGCGGCAAAACCTGCTACAGACAGGCTGGCGGCCAGCGCAAGTCGGGTAGTCCATTTTTTGACTGTCATTGTTGTGTCTCCGTGAAGGGCATTATTGAAACGTTTTGCCCGGGCGCTGCCCCTGCTGCCCCGGGCGTCTTGAACGCAGCGGTTAAACCGTGGCGGGCTGACGCTGCGTAACCAGGCGCAAGACCTCGGTCACGACAGCATCGGCAAACTGCTCATCGTTCAGATGGCAGTCGTGTGTCTGGACATTGACACGGGCTGGCATGGCGGCTTTGACCGCATCATGAAAGACAGGACACAGTGAGGGATCATGAAGGTGTCCTTCAGGGCTGTCATGATGGGAAAAACCCTGTAGGGGCACCAGAACCGACACCGGCCCCTTGGCTTCGCCGACCAGGCCGGCCAGATGCTGCGCCAGCTTTTGCAATTCTTCAGCTTCGGTGCGCACCGCCGTCAGGGCCCTGTTATGAATGTGATAGCGTTTGCCCGGGAACTGGCGTTCAGCCATGTCAATGGGGCCGGACACCATGAAATCGGCATTGCCCGGTGCAAATACCACCGGGACCCCCTTGGCCAGGCCGGCCTTGGAACGATCAGGCCCGGCACTGCACAAACCATTGTTCAGGAAGTCGTTGTGCTCGACCACCGAAGTTTCAATCACTGCCGCAATGTCCCGTTCGGCCGCCAGCTTGTCCAGCGCCTGCCCACCGGTACCCAGGGTGTGGAATACCAGCACTTCGTAACCCTGCGCTTCCAGCTGCTTGCGAATACGCACCGTGCAACGGTCGATGGTGCCCAGCGTACCCATCAGCACCACCGGCTTGTCCGTTTCAGGCTTGGGCTGATACGCCTTGGCCATGGCTGCCACCGAAATGGCGGCGTTGCGAAAGACCTCGCGGGTAATGCTGTTCAGACCGGCGATATCGCACACCGGGTTGAACATATTGATGTCCATGGCCCCCACAAACGGTTGTGTGAACCCCGAAGCCATGGTCGACACCAGCACTTTGGGCAGGCCGTAGGGCAGGGCCTGCATAACCGCGCTGCCCAGGGTGCTGCCCATTGAACCGCCAATCGCAATAACCCCGCTGATGGGCGTACGGGCATGCAATTCAAGGGTTTTCTTGATCGCCCCCTCGATCATGACGGCCTGGCACTTGCCTTCATGCTTGAGGTCCCGGACCTCCTGGATGGTTTTGCCGGCGGCGGCAGCGACATCCTCGGGGGTGATTTCAGCCCCGGGAGTTATCGAACGGCGGATGCTGGGATCCAGATGAATGACCTCGACACCCTGCGCCTCAAGCGTCTGGCGCACAAACTGTGCCTCAGTCGCCTTGGTATCGAGCGTAACGATCATCAGAACTTTAGGTTGTGTGGTCATGGTTGTCTCCTGTTCCACTATTTTTCTGGTTGAGTGTTTTT